>NZ_CAKKTL010000060.1:0-18190 GCF_920664355.1 Protofrankia sp. CiP1_Cm_nod2 | reverse complement strand
GGTAGGGGTCCCCAAATTGTGCCAAAGGCACAATTTGGGGGTTACCGGATGTCCGGTGGTTCTGTTGTGACCTGGACGCCGTGCCCGCCGTTGCCGTCGTAACCGGCACCGTCATAGGCGGCCTTGTCGTAGGCAGGATTGTCATGGCCGGAGGTGCTGTAGCCGGGGGCGTCGTAGGTGGGCCAGGCCGCGACGGGAAACGCTCCCGTGCCGGTGGAGCCGGGCTGCGGGCCCCGTACCGGCTGGCCCGCAGGCGGACGAGGTGCGGACAGCTGATGGGCCGCCAACGGAGGTGCCGAGGAAGGAGCCGTCACCGGGTGTGCCCCAGTCGTACGGGCATCGGGATGATATCCCCCCACGGACGGCGCGGGAGCCTGCGGCGGCGGCAGCACTGCCATCCGTTCCGGCACGGTGGCGATCTGCGCGTCCGGCCCGGTCAGGGCGATCCGCACGTGCCGACGGCCGACCTCACCGTAGAACGTCCCGGGGGCGACGAGCACACCCACCGTGGCCAGCGCGTCCACGGTGGCCCACGCGTCCTCGCCGCGAGTCGCCCACAGGTAGAGCCCGGCCTCGCTGTGTTCGATCGTGAAACCGGCGACCGCCAGCGCCGCCGCGAGCACGGCCCGGCGGTTGGCGTAACGCGCCCGCTGCTCGGCGACGTGCATGTCGTCGGCCAGGGCGGCCGTCATCGCGGCCTGGACCGGTGTGGGCACCATCGCGCCCGCGTGCCGGCGGACCTCCAGCAGGCCCGCCACCAGCCGGGGATCCCCGGTGACGAACCCGGCCCGGTAGCCGGCGAGGTTCGACCGTTTCGACAGCGAGTGGACGGCGAGCAGCCCCTCGTGCGAGCCGCCGCAGACGTCCGGGTGCAGCACCGAGACGGGACGGGCCTCCCAGCCCAGCTCGATGTAGCACTCGTCGCTGGCGACGACGATGCCGCGCTCCCGCGCCCAGCCGATGACGGCGCGCATCTCGTCCACGGTCAGTACCCGCCCGGACGGGTTGGCCGGGGTGTTCAGCCACACCAGCCCCACGCCGTCCGCCGGGCCCAGGACCGGTTCGCACCGGGCCAGCAGAGCCCCGACCTCGTATGTCGGGTAGGCCGGAGCCGGGATCCAGACCCGGTCCCCCGGGCCGAGCCCGAGCTGGCCGGGCAGCTGCGCGACCAGCTCCTTCGTCCCGATCACCGGCAGCACGGCGGACGGGTCGACGATCACGCCCAGCCGGCGCGCCAGCCAGCCGGCGGCGGCATCCCGCAGCTCGGGCGTGCCGGCGGTCGTCGGATAGCCCGGCGCGTTGGCCGCCGCGGCCAGGGCATGCTGGACGACCAGCGGTGTCGCGTCCACCGGTGTGCCGACGGAGAGGTCGACCAGCCCGTACGGGTGGGCACGGGCCTTCTCCGCGAACGGGGCCAGCGCGTCCCAGGGGAAGTCAGGCAGCCGCACGCGGCGGTGACGGGCCTGCCGAAGCCCGGTGGCCGCGGCAGGCCCCACGGACCCGGTCAGGACTCAGCCTGCGGCGCCAACGCGGCGACGCTGGGCGGGTCGAAGTCGAGCGCCCCCACCTTCGACGCCCCGCCCGGCGAGCCGAGCTCCTCGAAGAACAGGGCGTTCGAGTCCGAGAAGCCCTTCCACTGGTCAGGCACGTCGTCCTCGTAGTAAATGGCCTCCACCGGACAGACGGGCTCGCACGCTCCGCAGTCGACGCACTCGTCAGGCTGGATGTAAAGCATCCGTCCGCCCTCGTAGATGCAGTCGACCGGGCACTCCTCAATGCAGGCCTTGTCCTTCACATCGACGCAAGGCTCCGCGATGACGTAGGTCACCGGTTGTTCCTCCTCGGCTCACGGGCGACTGATTCCCTAGTATCGACCTGAACGGTTCCGTGTCGACACCAAGGGCGTTCGCTTGTCGTGTATGTCGTCCGTATCACTCCTGCTGACACCGGCGCCAGGGTATCGATCCGCCGACGGGCCGCCGGGCCCCTGCCACTGACCGACGTCGTGGGGGAGCTGCTGTCCTGGGCCGATCGCTGCCTGACGATACGCACCAGGGACGGTTCTATCGTGAGAGTCGCCGAAACAGATCTGGTCGCCGGGCGGCGGGTCCCGCCACAGCCGGTACGCCGGTCCAGCTCGGGGCAGGCCGCGGGGCAGACGGAGGCGAACCCGCAATGACTGTACGGACACGACGCCAGTTTGCTGAAACCGTCCGGCAGGAGCCCGTCGATCTCGGGCTGGCCTGCCTGCTGATCGCGGCCGAGGCCGAGGCCGGCCTCGACCCGGCGCGGGAGCTCGCCCAGCTGGACGCGCTGGCCGCGCAGACCGGCCGGCTCGCCGATGCCACCGCTCGGGACCCCGACAGCGCTGGCGGCGCCGGTGGCGCGGCCGCCGGCACGGCGGAAGGGCCGGCCGCCGGCCAGACGCTCGCCGGCCTGGACGTGCGCACCGCCGCCGAGATCCTGCGGCAGTCGCTCGGGGTACGAGGCGGATTCCACGGTGACCCCGCGGACTATGACAGCCTGTCCTCCTCTCTGCTCAGCTCGGTGCTCCGCCGCCGGCGCGGCCTGCCGATCATGCTGTCCGTGGTCTGGGTGGAGGTCGCCCGCCGCCTCGGGATCCCGGCCTATCCCGTCGGGCTGCCCGGACACGTCATCGTCGGTATCGGCTCGCCCGGCCGCAACGTCCTGGTCGACCCGTTCTGCGGCGGCCGGCTGATCACGGTGCACGAGGCCGCGGAACGGGTCCGCTCCACCGGGGCGCCGTTCACCCGCGCGTACCTCGCGCCGATGGGCCCGGTGGACCTGCTGATGCGGGTGCTGGGCAACATCCGGGTCTGGGCGGCCCGGACGGAGGCCACCACGACACGGCTGTGGGCCGTCGAGCTGTCCCTGCTGCTGCCCCACCACCCGGTGCACCTGCGCCGGGAGCGCGGGGAGCTGCGCGTGCGTCTCGGCGACTTCCTGGGCGGCGCCGAGGATCTCACGGCGTTCGCCGACGCGGTCGGGCCGCTGGAGCCGGCCGCCGCGGCGGCCGCCCGCGAGGCCGCGCATGCCGCCCGGGCGCGCCTGAACTGACCCAGCTCCTGAAGCAGGCCCTGGGCTGGCCCCGAGGCTGGCCCAGGGCTGGCCCCGAGCTGGGCTCAACGGGCCCGGAGCCGGGCTCGGCCAACTCCGGGGCGAAGCCCGGGAAGGCGGGAAGCCGGGAAGCCGGGAAGCCGGCGGGGCCGAAGGACCGGCCGTGTCCGGACCGGGCCGGGCCGCGGCGGTCACCGGCCGCGCGGGCCGGGCAGCGGCACGGCGGACAGGCCGCGCGGCGGCAGCCCGATCATCGCCACGACCACCGGCGCGAGCGCGCCGAGGACCATGAACAGGTATCCGGCGGCCTTGGCCTGCAGCAGCAGGTCCCCCTCGGGACGCGCGGCGGCCAGCCACAGCACGACCGGCACCCAGCCGGCCAGCGGGATCACGGCGCCGAGCCGGGTGCCGGTCAGCCAGCGCGCCAGCACCGCCAGGCCCGTGTTCCCGACCACGGCGACGGCGACGCCGACCGACAGCAGCACCCCGCCGGTACGCGGGCCCGCGGGCACGAGGAACACCCCGTAGAGGCCGAGCCCAAGCCCCCCGAAGGCACCGAACGTGTAGGCCGAGCCCAGGAACAGGCGGGACATTTCAAGATCTTCACCGGCCATGTGCCCCCCGCCCGCGCGGCCGCCCCGGCCATCCCGGCCATCCCGGCCATCCCGGCCATGTCCCGCCCCGCTCGCCCGACCGGCTCGGCGATCAGTCACGGACATCGAGATCCACCCCCGCGAACAGGTCGGTCTCCCGCCCGTACGGCCCGGCGCCCGGCCCGCGCCTGCCCCGGGTGAGGACGTAGTGCTCGGTACCCCACGCACGATGGCCGATACCGTCCGCCAGCGCGAAGAAGAAGCCGTCCGTCGTCATCTGGGTGGCGTGCGCCCGCATCGCCGCGACCTTCGCCTCATAGTAGGGATTCGCCTCGATCTCGGTGGTGACGGCCTCGTCCGGCACCGTCATCGGCACGTCCTCGGCCGACTCCACCCCGGCGAGCAGCTCCTGGCCGGTGCCCGCCGAGCGGAAGTAGTCGATCCCGGCCTGGAGCACCGAGCGCGGCATGGCTGTCTCGTACAGTTTCAGCGGCTGCCACGGCGGGCCGGCCTCGGGTGCGAAGCCCGGGTCGGCCGCCGCGTCGAACGCGCGCACGGTGGCCTGATGGGCGCGGATGTGGTCGGGATGCCCGTAGCCGCCGTTCGCGTCGTAGCTGACGAGCACCTGCGGGCGGACCTCCCGGACGATGCCGACGAGCGCGGCGGTGACGACGTCGAGGTCGGCCCGCCACAGGCAGCGGGGGTCGTCGTTGCCCGGGGTCCCCATCATGCCGCTGTCCCGCCAGCGGCCGGCCCCGCCGAGGAAGCGCTGGTCGCTGACGCCGAGCGCCGCGCAGGCCGCGGCCAGCTCCCCCATCCGGTACCCGCCGAGCTGGTCGCCGAGATCCGACCGCAGGTTGGCCAGCCCCGGGACGAGCACCTCGCCCATCTCCCCCAGCGTGCAGGTGACCAGGGTGACCGCGGTGTCCGGCGCCGCCGCGTAGGACGCCATGGTCACGCCCGTACCGATCACCTCGTCATCGGGATGCGCGTGCACGAACACGATCCGCCGCGCCGGCGGCCCGGCCGGACGGCGGGCGGACACCGTATCTCCGGGGAGGCGACTGGCGACGTCCCCGGGAGCGTCCCCCGGGATATCCGCACCGATGGCATTCACATCGACGACCGTACGAGATCGACGACCGCGGGCGGGGCAGGGTGTGTCCAGCTCGATCAGTCGGTGCCGCCAACCGCTGCTGCCAGCCGGCGCCGTCAGCCACCGCCCTGCCCGCTGCCCACAGCCACCTGGCTGCTCCCGTCGGGCTGCCCGGCCGGGCTCGGGACGCTCCATGGCAGCCGGAAACCGCCCTCGCACAGGCCGTAGCCGAGCGTGCCGTCGGCCAGGCGGTACTCCATCATCTGCTCACAGATCACGAACGAGTCCTGGGGCAGCAACCAGCTGAACAGCGGCCGGGCGGTGAAACCGGACGTCCGCCCCTTCTCGTCGGTGAACGCCCAGTCCATTCGCGAGACCTGGAAGGGGCCGGGCGCGTACTCGTTGTGATCGTCGATACGGGTGACGCGCAGCCACTGCCGGCCGTCGTGGAACATCCGCATGTAGGCGTCGGCGCCCCCGGTCGACACGCCGTGGACGCCGGCGAACGCCGTGCCGTCGTCAAAGACCGGCCAGGCGAGACGGTAGTGCCGGACACCGTCCCAGTTACGGACACCAGCGGCGACGTCACGAAACCCGCTGCCGGCGACCTCGGTCCGCCTGCCCCGGACGGTGACCTGCCCGGCGACCGTGCAGGGGCCCTCCAGATGGACCTGGGCCATCTCCCGGGCGAACGAGCCCTCCGCGTCCCGGGTCAGGGCGATGCAGTCGGCAAGCGGGTAGATCGTGTCCCACCGCAGATCGAGGCCGAAGTCGCCTTCGGCGAACGTCACCCGGGTGCTCGACAGCGGGGACAGCGACCGCACGTGCACACCCGCCAGGGTGACGCCCTTCTCCGGGCGGTCGTCGGTGTAGGGCAGGGTGAGGTTCGTGCGGACGAAGACCGGCAGGCCGTCCCGGAAGACGATCAGCCAGTTGTTGGCGTGCCGCTGGTTCTCCAGCAGACCCATCCGGACGAAGCAGCCGATGCGGGTCCGCGGGTCGTAGAAGTTCAGGTAGTAGCTCTGGTTCCACAGAGGCTGGTTGTCGTCCGAGACGACACCCTCGAAGCGTGCGAGATCGGCACTCATGACGTTTCCTTCGGCTCGTACTCCGTCCGCGGAACGGTCATCGACAGGACAGGACCGGGACCGGACAGGACAGGACGCGGACAGCAGGCACGGACGGGACGGCTGGGCCGGTCGGGGCCACGGATCGGCCCAGCGGTCATGGCCGGGACGCCGGGACGCCGGGACGCGTAAGGCCGGCGCCGGGTGACCAGGTGGGGGCTTTATCCGGTGGCAGCGGCCGTCCCGAGGAGGCTGTCGAGGGACGGCAGGCTCGACGGGTCCTGCTCGAACCCCTGGGGCAGGACCCACGCCCGCTCCCGGAGGAGCTGATCGCGGGACATGGTCAGTACCTCGTGCCATACCGCGTCGCGGCAGGGCGCGGCGGCGGCGTCGGCAAAGACGGTGTCGACGACGGCGCCCGCGACGGCCCGTAGCTGGCGGACGGTGTCCACCAGCTCGGCGGGGTCGGCCTTCGCGCGTTCCAGGACGTCTCTGCCGGCCCGCGCGTCCGCGGCGAGACGGGTGATCAGATCCGACGTCCGCGGCCCCCCGCTCGCCACCCCCGCGAGCTGTTCGGCGAAGTCGGTCAGCCGCTGTAGCTCGTCGCGGTCGAACTGGAACTGCAGGGGTAACCGCTCGGCCATCAGCAGGAGGGTGCCGACCACCACCTGGGCCTGTTCCTGGGCCATCTGGTTGGCCGGGTCGACCGCGGGCAGGACAACCTCCGTCATTGCCCTGATAATCGTCCGGAGCTGGGTGTCAGGGCGCACCATCATTGTCAGAAACCTTTCTCGAGAAGCATGCGTATCTCGTCCAGCAACAGACTCCCAATCCCGATCAGCCAGGCTACGAGAACGTCCTGGTGCGTTTTCCCACCGCGAGCGATCCGATATCCCGTCCCGAGCGTCAGGGCAGCGAGGAAGAACGCGTTGTATATCTTGTAGAAATGCAGCCGGCGGGGGTCGACGGTGAGCCCCGACGCCTTCTCGTACGCCTCGTAGAGCTCGTCGGGCGGCAGCAGGCCGCTGGCCAGGAAGGTGGCGCCGTCCTCCGCGAGGTGACCGAAGACGGGGGTGGCCAGGTAGGCGAGGTCCTGGTGGCGGTCGCCGAGCCGGCCGAGTTCCCAGTCCAGCAACGCCGTGATGCGGGCGTCGGCCTCGGTGAACAGGTAGTTCCCCGCCCGGTAGTCGCCGTGGACGACGCAGATGCGGTCGGCCGGCGGCATGTTCTGGCGCATCCAGTGGGCGGCGAGGTTCATCAGGGGCACCTCCTCGCCGCAGTCCTCCTCCCAGACGCGGGCCCACCAGTTCAGGCCCCATTCCACGCTCTGCGTCCCGGCCTGCGGGACGTCAAATGCGCCGAGCTGCGCGCCGCTGAAGTCGAACGTGTGGACGGCGGCGAGGTGCTCGACGAACTGCGAGGCCAGCGGGCCGCGCAACGCGGGCCCGAAGTTGATGCCGAGCCCGCTGACACCGCTGGTCGCCGTCGAGGGCCTGGTCGCCCCCGGCGCGAAACCGTAGATCAGTGCCGGATAGGGCAGGTGGCTGCCGTCCGCGTCGACCCAGTACGCCGGGGGCACCGGCACGACCCCCCGCATGGCCCTGATCAGCTGGAACTCCCGTAATCGGCTGGTCTCGACGATCGACTCGGCCGGTTCCATCCGCAGGACCATCGGTGTCCGGGTGCGGCCGACACCCGGTTCGACCCAGTCGAGGGTGAAGGCCATCTGCACCTTCGACGCGCCGCCGGTCAGCCAGCGGGTGTCGAGGACGGTGAAGGGCTCGTCGAGTTCGTCGTGCAGCAGCGCCTCCACACCGGCCCGCAGCGTGGCCAGGGACTGCGGCGCATAACCCGGGCCGGCGCGTCGCCCGAGCCGACGGGTGAGAATCGCGTCGATCTCCCTCTCGGTGGTGTAGCGGCCACGCAGATCTTCGATCCAGGCCGGCTGGGGCGCGTTTTTGTCATGGCCCCGGGGTAGGATTTTTTCAGCGGTCAGCATGCGGGCCCCCGCATCGTCGGGTATGTGTTCCCACGCGGCGGGAAAGGTTTTCACCTGCTTCGGCCGCGCCGGTTTTCCTGTTGGCAGGAATTGTGGCGGAGCACGATCGGTGCGCCAATATCCGGCACTGGCAAGGCTGCGGGACGGGCGTCACCCGGACCGCCAGCGACGACCGGCGGTATCCCGCGGCGCGGGGGTGGGCTGTCCCGAACGGAGCAGGGGAGCCGGCAGAAGGGACAAGCTTGATGTGACGTACACCACTTCTCACCGGAGAAACTGTTACGCTCGGCCGATGCCCGGGAAGCGCGACACGGAGCCCGCGTTAGACGCTCCGAAACCGGCCGAGTACGCATCCGCCACGGAAGCGATCCAGCGCTGCGCACACGAACTGCTGCTGCGCTCCACCGAGATCGCCGCCGAGATCACCGAACAGGTTCTCGCCGGCCAGCCGACCCTGGTACCGAACCGGACGCCGGCGGCCGTCGACGCGGTGCGCGAGAGCACCGACCAGAACGTCGGTGCGATCTTCTCCACGCTGGCCTTCGGCATCCCGGCCACGGCGATCGAGCCGCCCCTGGGCGCCCGCAACCTGCTGCGCCACTCGATTCTCGGCGGCGGGGACGTCACCGACCTGCTGCGCGCCTACCACTACGGCCACGGGCTGCTCTGGCAGATGTGGAGCGCCCACGTCGGCGAACGGGTGGCCGACCTCGACCTGCTGCGCGAGGTCCTGTCGCTGTCCTCCCAGCACATCTTCACGTTCGTCGACCACTCCTGCGCGCACCTGGTCGACGAGTACCACGCCGAGTTCGGCGGGCACGTCCCGCGTGTCTTCCAGCACCGCGCGCCCAGCGACCTCATCTGTGAGCTCGTCGCCGACGACCCGGTGGACGAGATCGCGGTGAGCTCACTGCTCCGCTACGACGTGCGGGCCCATCACGTGGCAATGGTGCTCGCGCCGACCGGCGCCGGTGGCGACGTCCGGCGCGCGCTGGACGACCTGGGCGCCGCGGCCGCGTCAGCGGTGCTCACGCTGCCGGTGGGCGACGGCACGTGGTGGGCCTGGTTCGGCTGGCCGGCCCGGCCGGACGAGGACACCCTGGCCAGGATCGCGGCTACTCCGCTGGTCGGAACGCTCGGCGGCATGGGATCCGTGGGACGGGGCCGGGCCGGGTTCCGCCGGTCCCACTACCAGGCCCGCGATGCCGAGCGCGTCGCACGGCTGAGCGGGCAGGCCGGCGCCGGCGTGGTCCGGCACCGTGACGTCGAACTCGCCGCGCTGCTGTGCGCCGACCCCGGGCGCGCCCAGCGGCTCGCGGACGAACGTCTCGGCGCCCTCGGCCGCCGCAACGAGGACTGCCGGCGGCTGCGCGAAACGCTGCTGACGTTCCTTTCCCAGGGATGCAGCAGAACACGCACCGCCCGGCTGCTGCACGTGCACCACAAGACGGTCAGCTACCGGCTCGCACAGGCCAAGGAACTGCTGGGCAGACCGCTGTCCGAGGACATCCTCGAGCTCGGCGCGGCCCTCCTCATCGAACACACCCTCCACAGCGGCTGACGCTTTGACTGATATTTCGATATTGTCCGCTTTGATCCCTATATATCATGATGTGCTATGATTAATTATGATTTGGTGCACGCCAGCGCGTTCCCCCGGCGTGGCACGGCCTCCTGGCGACTGCGGTTTCCCGCTGCCGTCCGGGTACCGTCGCGGACACGGCATGTTGTACGGCACGGTCAGCCACGGCCAAGTGGAGATCAGCCGGTCGGGAAAGCAGCATGACGACCGAACCGACCTAGCCCGCAGGCCCGACCGCCGTGGCACCGCCCCGGGGACCGGCGCCCCACGTTGCCATGGTCTGCCACGCACGACGCACATCGGAGCCGGTGCTCACGCTCTGTCAGAATAGACGGAGATCCTCGAAGGAGGGAACCATGTTGACCGGCCTGCGCATACAGAATTTCAAGAGCTGGCGGGACTCCGGTGCCATCAGACTCGCCCCGGTCACCGTGTTGTTCGGGGCGAACAGCTCCGGAAAGACCAGCCTGATCCAACTCCTGCTGCTACTCAGACAGAGCGCGGCCAACACCGACCGCCGGCGCGTTCTCGACCTCGGTGACGCAAACTCCCTCGTCGAACTGGGCACCTTCAACGATCTTGTTCACAACCACCGGGCAGCCGACAGCCTGTCGTTCACCATCAGTTGGACCGGCGAAAGAACCGACCTCCTCGAAGGCTTCATCCTCCTGGACGACTACTATGCCCCACTGCACTTCGACGCGAAGATCATACAGGCCCCCGACGGACCACTTGCCGTCGACAACTTCGGCTACTCGATCGCGAACGAGTATTTCTCGGTGAATCGGAACGGACCGGACTCCTACCGCCTGCACAGCGTCAGCCACAGCGAAAGACACAATCTCGGAGTTCCGACAAGATTCTATGGATTCCCGGAACTCGACGATATCCCACCCACCGAGATAAACGCACTCGGCGGTCTGGAATACGAGTTCGAACGAGCCCTGGCCAAGATCTCATACGTCGGCCCGATGCGGGAGAACCCGAGAAGAAGCTACCTGTGGACGGGCACCGTCCCGTCCGATGTCGGGAAGAAGGGCGAGCGGGCGGTCGAGGCGCTGCTGGCCGCACAGATAACCGCCGGCTCCGTCTCGGGCCCGGTGCGGGACGGCAGCGGCGCGTCCCTACCGGAACAGGTCGGGCGCTGGCTGCGGGACATGAAGGTCATCCATTCGTTCGAACTGCGGGAGCTCGTCGCGGGACGGCGGATATTCGAGCTGGTGGTGCGGACACGGCCTGACTCCCCCGAGGTACTGCTGACCGACGTCGGATTCGGTGTCTCCCAGATCCTCCCCGTGCTCGTCCAGTCGTATTATGCCGAGAGAAGCGGCACGGTCATCTTCGAGCAGCCCGAGATCCACCTGCATCCGAGCGTCCAGTCACAGCTGGCCGACGTTTTCATCGACGCCGCGCGGACGCAGGGCGTTCAGTTCCTGATCGAAAGCCACAGCGAACATCTGCTACGGCGGTTGCAGCGTCGCCTTGCCGAGGGAGTCGTGACCGCTGGCGACGTAGCGCTCTACTTCGTGGAGTACGGCCCGGACGGATCAGTGCTACGAGAGCTGGAGCTGGACGAGACCGGCAATATCAGGAACTGGCCCGACGGATTCTTCGGGGACGACTTCAGCGACATCGCGACGGTCGCGCGCCTGTCTGCCGAGCATCGGCTGCGCACAGCCCGCGGAGGCACGGATGCCTGACCACGACCCGGCGTCTGGCAGCCGACGCCGGAACATGTCGTCGGCACGGGCGTCGCCATCGTGGCCAACGGCCGTGACGAATGGCCGGCGGAATGCGAGCTGGCCTGCATCGGCCTGTTACAGGACCTGGTCGCCCACGGCGGAATCGTGCTGGACACGCTCGGTCTCATCACAGCTGAATATGCCAGGCATCTGAACTTCTCCGGCCAGCCCGGCATCGGCGACGCCTTCTTTCGCTGGGCGCAGAACAACCAGTACAACGAGGCATGCTGCAGCCGGGTCGAGATCACACCGGACGCCGAAGGAAATTTTCTGGAATTCCCGGACGACGCCGCTCTCGCCGACTTCGATCCGTCCGACCGCAAGTTCGTGGCGACAGCCGCCGCACACGGCGGAGCTCGTATCGCGGTCGGCACGGACAGCGACTGGTGGCACCATCGGGATGCCCTCACGGCGGCCGGCATCCCGATAGCGTTCCTGTGCGAGAAATACTTCCGGGAAAAATATCGAAACGGCCGACGATAGCGGGCCCTGGCAACGGCCGGCCTCGGTCCGGGGCTGCCGCGGCCGTCGGGGTCAGTTGGCGCGGCGGCGGGAGCGGAGCTTCTCCCGCTCGGCCGCGGTCAGCGCGACCTTGCGCAGCCGGACCGGGCCGGGGGTGACCTCGACGCACTCGTCCTCGCGGCAGAACTCCAGCGCCTGCTCGAGGGAGAGCTGCCGGTGCGGGGTCAGCCGCACCAGTTCGTCCCCGGTGGACGAACGCATGTTGGTCAGCTTCTTCTCCTTGGTGGGGTTGACGTCCATGTCGTCCGCGCGGGAGTTCTCCCCGACGATCATGCCCTCGTAGACGTCGGTGGTTGGCCCGATGAACAGGGTGCCGCGCTCCCCCAGGTTGTACAGGGCGTAGGCGGTCGCCACGCCGGCGCGGTCGGCCACCATCGACCCCGTCGCCCGGGTGCGCAACTCGCCGAACCACGGCTCGTAGGAGTCGAAGACGTGGTGCATGAGCCCGGTGCCGCGGGTCTCGGTCAGGAACTCGGTGCGGAAGCCGATCAGCCCCCGGGCCGGCACCCGGTATTCCATCCGGATCCAGCCGGTGCCGTGGTTGATCATCTGCTCGAGGCGTCCCTTGCGGACCGCCAGCAGCTGGGTGAGCGTCCCGAGGTACTCGTCGGGAGCGTCGATGGTGAGCCGCTCGACCGGTTCGTGCCGCTTGCCGTCGATCTCCCTGGTGACGACCTGCGGCTTGCCGACGGTCAGCTCGAAGCCCTCCCGGCGCATCAGCTCCACCAGGATCGCCAGCGCCAGCTCGCCGCGGCCCTGGACCTCCCAGGTGTCCGGCCGCTGCGTCGGCAGCACCCGGATGGAGACGTTGCCGACCAGCTCGGCGTCCAGCCGGTTGCGCAGCAGCCGCGCGGTCAACTTCGTGCCGGACCTGCCGGCGAGCGGGGAGGTGTTGATGCCGATCGTCATGCTGATCGACGGCTCGTCCACGGTGATGACGGGCAGCGGCCGGGGGTCGTCCGGGTCGGCCAGCGTCTCGCCGATCATGATGTCGGGGATGCCGGCGACGGCGATGATGTCGCCGGGCCCCGCCTGCTCGCCCGGCACCCGCTCCAGCGCCTTCGTGACCAGCAGCTCGGTGATCTTTACCCGGTCGACGCGGCCGTCGGCGCGGCACAGCGCGGTGGTCTGCCCGCGCCGCAGCGTCCCGTTGTGGATGCGGCACAGCGCCAGCCGCCCGAGGTAGGGCGACGCGTCGAGGTTGGTGACCAGCGCCTGCAGGGGCGCCTCGGGGTCGTAGACCGGCGCCGGGATGGTGGTCAACAGCACGTCGAACAACGGCTTGAGGTCGGGCGAGTCGGGGTTGCCGCCGTCGGCGGGGCGGTCGAGCGAGGCCCGGCCGGCCTTGGCGTTGCAGTAGACGATCGGGAAGTCGATCTGGGTCTCGTCCGCGTCCAGGTCGAGGAAGAGCTCGTAGGTGGCGTCGACGACCTCCGCGATCCGGGCGTCGGAGCGGTCCACCTTGTTGATGACCAGGATGACCGGCTGCCGGGCCTCCAGCGCCTTGCGCAGGACGAACCGGGTCTGCGGCAGCGGCCCCTCGCTCGCGTCGACGAGCAGCACGACCCCGTCCACCATGGACAGGCCGCGTTCGACCTCGCCGCCGAAGTCCGCGTGGCCCGGCGTGTCCACGATGTTGATCGTGACGTCGCCGTACTGGACCGCGGTGTTCTTGGCGAGGATCGTGATGCCCTTCTCGCGCTCGAGGTCCATCGAGTCCATCACCCGGTCGGTGGCCTCGGAGTGCTCGCCGAAGGCACCGGACTGCCGCAGCATCGCGTCGACGAGCGTCGTCTTGCCGTGGTCGACATGGGCGATGATCGCAACATTACGCAGATCGGCACGGACAGACACGGTGACAGGCTCCGGTGGGGACGTGGGGCGGCCGCCCCTGGACTAGTGATGCCGGACAACGGTGATGCCGGCCAGCGGTCGCGCCGACCCGTCAGGTGGGACGCACCGTCCTACCTGACGGGACACGCCGCGCGCCAGGCGGGAGCGTCTGGAAGACCGTCGTATCCGGACCCGGCCCGCGAGTGTCCACCATCATGGTACGGATACCGGCGACCTGACGGTCGATGGCAACAGAAAGTGTAATCATCGAAACTATCCGTTGACTTTAGCAGCCCGCCGCCGGCCCAGCGCCGGCCCGGACAGGGCCCCGGCCAGATGCCGGATCCGATGCCGGACCAGCCAGACACCGGACCAGCCAGACACCGGACCAGCCAGACACCGGACCAGCCAGACACCGGACCAGGCAGGCACCGGACCAGGCACCGAAGCCGGGTCAGATGCCGGACCGGGTGTCCGGCGACGTCGCGCCCAGGCGCCGGCGAAGATCTTCGATGAGCGGCGCGTCCGGGGCCAGCCAGGGGACGTCGTCGAGCTCGTCCCGCGCGAGCCAGCGGTGCGCCGAATGCGTGATCAGCCTGGGCTCGCCCGTGACGATCCGCCCGAAACGCACCCGCAGCACCCAGCCGTCCGCCGGCAGTGGCACCTCGCCGAGGAGCGCGCCGACCTCGATGTCGACCCCGAGCTCCTCCCGGCACTCGCGGACGAGAGCGGCGGCCTCGTCCTCACCGGGCTCGACCTTGCCGCCGGGGAACTCCCAGCCGCCTGCGAGCGCGGACGGACCTCGCCTACAGCATGCCAGCACCCGCCCCTGAACATCAACAAGTGCCGCTGCCACCACCACGCGCGGGATGCCGGACGACTTCATAACGAACGACACTGTAACGAGCGGGCTCCGTAACGAGCAGGCTCTGCCTGCCACGAAGAGGACGCACAGCAGACACAGCGGACGCACGGCACGGGCGGCCACCATCCGACGGCCGCCCGGCCGGACCAGACGGAGGTTCCTCCATGCCCACCAAGCTGGACGCACACCGCGTGGCCGACGCCCTTAGCGCGCTGCCGGGGTGGAGCGGCGACACATCGACGATCGTCCGCAGGGTCGCCATGGACGAGGAGACCGCCAGCGAGGCGGTCAGGAAGATCTCGACTGTCGCGAACGAGATGAACCATCACCCCGTTATTGATCAGGTGCCCGGAATGACGATCTTCACAGTCTGGACCCACTCACAAGGGGGTGTCACCGACCTCGACATCGCCCTGGCGTCCCGGATCTCCGACATCCTGCGCCAGCACGGCATCGCGGACCCGAGCGACGCCGGCACATGACCTGCCCCACCCGCAATCAACTACCCTCCGTCCAGTAATGATCACATAGAGTACACAATGAGTTGTTGAATCGTTGGCCGGAGAACTGTCGGGGAGCACGGGTGGCGGGTCGATCGGATGGTGAGCCAGCGGCCTTCCTGAGCTACGCACACGACGACGACGAGCACGACAGCGGCCTGATCACAGCGTTCCGGCGGCGGCTCGAGGGCGAGCTGCGCGCGCAGACCGGGCGCCGCGAGCTACAGATCTTCCAGGACCGGGACGACATCGCCTGGGGCCAGGCCTGGGAGGAACGAATCAACCGCTCCCTGGACGCGGTCACGTTCTTCATACCGATCGTGACCCCGGCGTTCGTGGCCAGCCCGCAGTGCCAGCGGGAGCTGGCCCGTTTCGTCGACCGGGAACGCCAGCTCGACCGTACCGACCTGATCCTACCGGTGTACTGGATCAGCGTCCCGGAGCTGGAAACACCGGGACGGGCCGCCGGCGACGCCCTGCTCACCGCGCTGGCCGCCCGGCAGTACACCGACTGGCGGGAACGCCGCTTCCACGACCTGTCGAGCCCGGGCAGCCGCCGGGCGACAGCCGTGCTGGCCCGCCGCATCCGCGACGCGCTCGCCGTAGGCGCGCCGGCGCCCGGGAGGAGCTTCCCCGGCACGCCCGGCGACGGCGCGGCGGGTCACCGCGCCGGGCGTCCGGTGCGGGCGCACCCGGTAGAGGTACACGTGGTCGACGCGCTGGGCCGGGGGGACTTCTCCACCGTGGACGCGGCGGTCCGCGCCGCCCGGCCCGGCGACCGGATCGTGATCCGCCCCGGGCTCTACCCCGGGCCGCTCATCCTCGACAAGCCGCTGGAGATCGTCGGGGACGGGCCGGTCGAGGAGATCACCGTGGTGGCCGGCGCGGGCAGCGTGGTGGTGTTCACCGCGGCGAACGGGTCGGTGCGCGGGCTGACGCTGCGGGCGACCGGGCAGCCGGGCGAGGCGCCGGTGGTCGACATCCGCACCGGCCGGCTCGTCCTGGACGGCTGCGACATCAGCGGGAGCGCGTCCGCCGGCGTGGCCGTCCACGGCGACGCCGACCCCCACGTCCACCGCTGCCGTGTCCACTACGTGTCCGGCCGCGGCGTGCACGTCCACGGCAAGGGCGCCGGGCTGTTCGAGGACAACGACATCACCGACAACGTCCGGTCCAACATCGTGGTGGCCTCGGGCGGGAATCCGAGAGTGCGCGGCAACCGCATCGCCAACTCCCAGCGAAGCGGCGTCTTCGTCCACGACAACGGCGCCGGGCTGTTCGAGGACAACGACATCACCGGCAACGCCCGGTCCAACATCACCGTGGAGTCCGGCGGGAACCCGACGGTCCGCCGCAACCGCATCACCAGTTCCCGGCGAAGCGGCGTGTTCGTCCACGACAACGGCGCCGGGCTGTTCGAGGACAACGACATCACCGGCAACACCTGGCCCAACGTCACCGTGGCGTCGGGCGGGAACCCGACGGTCCGTGGCAACCGCATCACCAGCTCCCAGAACGCCGGCGTGCACGTCTACGACAACGGCGCCGGGCTGTTCGAGGACAACGACATCACCGGCAACACCCGGTCCAACATCGCTGTGGAGTCCGGCGGGAACCCGACGGTCCGCCGCAACCGCATCACCAACTCCCAGGAACACGGCGTGTTCGTCTACGACAACGGTGCCGGGCGCTTCGAGGACAACGACATCACCGGCAACCGGAAATCCGCCTGGGACGTCTGGGGCGCCGACCGGAAACGGCTGATCCGCCACTGACCGGCGGAGGCGGGGCTACACGTTGAAACGGAACTCGACAACGTCGCCGTCGGCCATGACGTAGTCCTTGCCCTCGACGCGGACGCGGCCGGCGGCGCGGGCGGCGGCCATCGAGCCCGCCGCCGTCAGGTCGTCGAAGGAGACCACCTCGGCCTTGATGAAGCCGCGCTGGAAGTCGGTGTGGATGACGCCCGCGGCCTCCGGTGCGGTCGCGCCGGCCTTGATCGTCCAGGCCCGCGCCTCCTTCGGCCCGGCTGTCAGGTAGGTCTGCAGGCCCAGCGTGTGGAAGCCGGTCCGGGCCAGCTGCGCCAGGCCGCTCTCGGACTGCCCGAGGGAGGCCAGCAGCTCGGCGGCGTCCTCGTCGGGGAGCTCGGTGAGCTCGGCCTCGACCTTCGCGCACAGCACCACCGCGTCGGCGGGGGCGACCAGCGCGGCGAGCTCCTTGCGCCGGCCCTCGTCAGCGAGGGCGTCCTCGTCGACGTTGAACACGTACAGGAACGGCTTGGCCGTCAGCAGGAACAGCTCCCGCAGCGCCGCCGTGTCCACACCCGGTTCGGACGAGAGGGTGCGGCCGGCGTCGAGCACCTCGCGGGCGTGCTTCATGGCGGCGAGCAGGCCCTGCTTGCCCTTGTCGGCCCGGGCTTCCTTCTCCAGTCTGGGCAGGCGCGCGTCGATGGTCTGCAGGTCGGCGAGGACGAGCTCGGTGTTGATGGTGGCGATGTCGTCGGCGGGGTCGACCCGGCCGTCCACGTGGACGACGTCCGGGTCGGAGAAGACCCGGACGACCTGGCAGACCACGTCCGACTCGCGGATGTTGGCCAGGAACCTGTTGCCGAGCCCCTGCCCCTCGGAGGCGCCGCGGACCAGGCCGGCGATGTCGACGAAGCTCACCGTCGCCGGCACCGTGCGGGCGCTGTGGAAGACCTCGGCGAGCCGGTCGAGCCGGGGGTCGGGAACCCCGACGACGCCGACATTCGGCTCGATGGTGGCGAACGGGTAGTTCGCGGCCAGCACGTCGTTGCGGGTCAGCGCGTTGAACAAGGTCGACTTGCCGACGTTGGGTAGTCCGACGATCCCGATCGACAGGCCCATGGGGCCGCAGTCTACGGTGCCGGCCGCGTCGCCTGCCGGCCGCCGGCCGCCGGTGGCCATCGGCCACGGGCCGCCGCACCGAACAGGGCCGCGCCCGCCGGGCCCGGAACCCGCCGCCCGTCCTGTGCCGTTGCGTGCCGCCGGCTTCCATCCCGTGCCGCCGGAGGGCAACATCGAGGAGGTGTAGCCGCTGGTGGCATGGCGGGAGGGTGAGGCCCATGAAACTCGTCCTGGGTGAGAGCGGCAGAGGTGGGGCCCACAAGACCTACGGTGCCTGTGAGGACGGCAGGGCCGGCCTGGCCGGTAGGACCGGTGGAGCCGGTAGGACCGGTGGAGCCGGTAGGACCGGTGGAGCCGGCGGGGGTGGCGGGGCCGGGAGAGCGGCCGCGCGGGCGTTGGCCGTCCTCGCGGCCGCGGTGGCGTGCGCGGCCTGCGCCGGCGCGGAC
>NZ_CAKKTL010000059.1:25816-27271 GCF_920664355.1 Protofrankia sp. CiP1_Cm_nod2 | reverse complement strand
GGCCGGGCCTGCGCGGCCTGGTCGACGGCCGCCTGCGGCTGCCGGGCGACGCCGGCTTCACCGCGGCGAGCCGGCCGTTCAACGAGCGCTACCAGCACGTCCGGCCCGCCGCGGCGCTGACGGTGGCGAACGCCGCCGACGTCGGCCGGGCGATCGGCTGGGCCCGCGAGCACGGCACGCCGTTCACCGTCCGGGGCGGCGGGCACAGCTACACGGGCAGCTCGGTCGGCACCGGGCTGGTGCTCGACCTGCGCGCGCTGGACGAGGTGCGGGTCGACCCGTCGAGCGGGCTGGTCACCGTCGGCGGCGGCGCCCGGATGAAGGCGATCTACGCCGCGCTGCGCCTGCACGGCCTGGCGTTCCCGCTGGGCAACTCCGACGACGTCGGGATCGGCGGGCTGGTGCTCGGCGGCGGTGTCGCGGCGGTGTCACGCGCGTTCGGCCTGACCTGTGACGCGCTGGTGCGCACCGACGTCGTCCTCGCCGACGGCACGACGCTGGCCTGTAGCGAGGCCGAGAACGCCGACCTGTTCTGGGCCTGCCGCGGGGGCGGCGGTGGGAACTTCGGGGTGAACACCTCCTTCACCTTCCAGGCCCGGTCGGTGCCGCCCGTCAGCTCCACCTGCCTGCTGCTGTGGTCCTGGGAGCATGCGCCCGAGGTGCTGAGCACCGCGCAGGAGATCATGCGGCGCGCGCCGGAGGAGTTCGCCGCCCGGATCGGCGTGAGCCGCGCGCCAGGCCAGGACGGCGTGGTCTCGATGATCGGGCAGCACCTCGGCCCGGCCGTGGAGCTGCGGGAGCTGCTCACACCCGCGCTGGCCGCCGCCACGCCGTACCGGGCGGACGTCGCCGACCGGACCTACTGGGAGGCCGCGGACTACCTGCACCACACCACCTCGGGCGGCGCGTTCGCGGTACGCACCCGGTGCGTGCCGGAGTCGCTGCCCGAGGAGGGCGTGGCGGCCCTGCTGGCGGCCCTGGAGAAGTGGCCGGGGAGCGGCAACCCGGACGGCGCCGGGGCCGCCCTGTTCACCTGGGGCGGCGCGATCAGCCGGGTGCCGGTGGCCGGCAGCGCGTTCCCGCACCGGGACGCGCTGTTCCTGATCAGCATGGACGCCTCGTGGAGCACCGGCGATCCCGCCGCGGTGCGGCGGGACAACCTGGAGTGGCTGACCGGCCTGCACCGGGAGATGGGCGCGTTCGCCTCCGACGCGGCCTACGTCAACTTTCCCGACCCTGATCTTCCTGACTGGCGGTCGGCCTACTACGGCCCGAACCTGGCGCGGCTGAGCGAGGTCAAACGCCGCTACGACCCCGACCGCGTCTTCCGCTCCGCCCAGGGGATCTAGGTCCTCGCCCAGCTGACCCAGCGCGCCCACCGCATCCAAGGGGAGCGATCACATGACCGAGACACAGACCCACCGCGAGCCCGCCGCGGCCGGCCCCGGCTCCGCC
>NZ_CAKKTL010000059.1:23702-25446 GCF_920664355.1 Protofrankia sp. CiP1_Cm_nod2 | reverse complement strand
GCCCTGCCGGCTCTGTCAGCCCTGCCGGCCCTGCCGGCCGGGTCAGCCCCGCCGGCCCTGCCGCGCAGGGGCCGCCCCGGACCGGCAAGGAGATTCTCGAGCGCGCCCGGGCGGCCGCCCCGCTGCTGCGGGAGCGCTCCGAGGAGATCGAGCGCGCTCGGCGGCTGCCCCCGGACGTGGTGGAGACACTGCGTGCCACCGGGGTGTTCCGGATGGGCTTCGGGCGCCGGTGGGGTGGCCCTGAGCTCACCTCCGCGGAACAGACCGAGGTCATCGAGGCGCTGTCCTACGGCGACGCGTCCGCCGGCTGGTGCGCGATGATCGGTTCGGACACCGGGCTCTACGCCGCGTTCCTGGACGAGCCGGTGGCCAGGGAGATGTTCCCCAGCCTGGACATGATCACGGCTGGGCTGCTGTTCCCGACCGGGCACGCCGAGCGCGTCCCCGGCGGTTACCGGCTCACCGGCCGCTGGCAGTTCGGCAGCGGTATCACCCACAGCGACTGGGTGATCTCTGGGGCGTTCATCTACCGCGACGGCCAGCCGGAGCCGGGCCCGGACGGGGATCCGCACGACTCGCGGCTGATGATGGTGCCGCGCGAGCAGGTCGAGATCGTCGACACCTGGCACACCACCGGTCTGGCCGGCAGCGGAAGCTGCGACTACGTGATCACGGACGTGTTCGTCCCCGAGGAGCACACCCTCGTCTTCGGGGCCGTGCGCAACGGCACCGGCGCGCTCGCCCAGCCGGAGGTGCACATGCGCAACATGCCCGGCGTGCCGCTGGGCATCGCGCGCGCCGCGCTCGACCATGCCCGCGAGACCGTCGCCGGCCGGGCGCGCCCGTCGGGCGCCGCCGCGGCCGACGACTACCGCGTGCAGGTCGTCATCGCCGGCTGCGAGGCAGACTTCGTCGCCACCCGCAACGGGGTGTACGGCAGCATGCGGCGCCAGCACGACGTCCTGGCCGCCGGGGGCACCTTCGACGATCTCACCCCGGACGAGCGGGCCGCGCTGCCGCTGTCGCGCCTGCACGCCTTCCGAACGGCGCGGTCGATCGTGAGCCGGCTCTACGACCTGCTGCAGACCAGCTCGATCTACCGGCCGTCCCCGCTGGACCGGTGGCTGCGCGACACGAACACGATGTGCCAGCACATCGTCGCCCAGGACCGCATCCTGCAGTCGGCCGGTGCCCACCTGCTGGGCGGGCGGCCCGGCTTCCCGCTCTGCCTCGGCATTGTGTGACGTTCCCGAAGGCAGTACCCCGTCCGTGACCATGCGATTCGACATTCGTGTTGTCGGCGCGTTTCTCATGGATGGGCCGACGAAGGACCAGGTGTTCGGACCGGCCGCGGACGGTGGCCGCCCGCGGTCCCGTCGAACACGACTTCGGCGTCATCGACGTCATCGACGTCATCATTGTGAATGGAAAAAACATGCGACCATTTCGATTTCGATCCGCCGTCTGCTCCGTGGCAGTGCTCACCGTGCTGCTCGGCGCGTGTGGCACGAGCACCGGGAGCGGTACGGGAAATACGAGCGGCACCGGCCCGGGCGGGCAGTCGGTCATCAGTTACAGCCTGACCGAACCGGAGAACCCGCTGATCCCCGGCGACACGACGGAGGTCGGCGGCATCGGGGTGCTCGGCGCACTGTTCAAGGGCCTCGTGGAGTACGACGCGAAAACGGCCGCGCCGCGTAACGCCGTCGCCGAGTCCATCCAGACCACGGACGCAAAGGTCTAT
>NZ_CAKKTL010000059.1:20689-23278 GCF_920664355.1 Protofrankia sp. CiP1_Cm_nod2 | reverse complement strand
ACAATCAGACTGAAGCCCGGGTGGACCTTCCATGACGGCACGCCGGTCACGGCCAGGAGCTTCGTCGACGCCTGGAACTACACCGCCTACTCCCCGAACAGGATGCAGGGCGCGAACTACTTCTCGCATGTCGAGGGTTTCAGCAAGGTGAACAACACGACGCCGGACGGCGGGCAGCCGGACGCCCTGCCGCCCGCGAAGGAGCTGCCAGGCCTGAAGGTCGTCGACGACAGCACCTTCGTCGTGACCCTGTCCGCGCCGTTCTCCACGTTCGCCACCCAGCTCGGCTACGCGGCCTTCTTCCCCCTGCCGGCGAGTTTCTTCGCCGACCGAAAGGCCTACGAGGGCCATCCGGTCGGCAACGGCCCGTTCCGGTTCGTTTCGCACACGAAGGGGAAGAACCTCGTCGTGCGGCGCTACGACAACTATGCCGGCGAGAAACCGCACATCGACGGCGTGGACTTCCGTTTCTACGCGAACCTCGACGACGCCTACGCGGACGTGCTGGCGAACAGACTCGACTATCTCTCGTTCACGCCGTGGTCGTCGACGGTCAACGACAGGATCAAGACTGATCTCCCGGACTCCCGTCGCGTCTCCTACAGGTACCTCGGATACCAGGCGATCGCTTTTCCCCTCTATGACAGGCGTTTTGCCGACGCGAGGCTGCGGCAGGCCGTCTCGATGTCCATCGACCGGGTCGACCTGATCAAGAAGGTCTTCAACGGCGCTCGGACGCCGGCCGACGGCCTGGTGGCGCCGAACGTGCAGGGCCACCTCGACAACCAGTGCGGGGAGCTGTGCACCTACCAGCCCGAGAAGGCCAGGAAACTGTTCGAGGAGACCGGGTTCCAGGGGCCGGTCGTGCTGACCTCCAACGTCGACTCCGCCAATCAGCAGTGGATGGAGGTGACGTGCGCGTCGATCCAGCGGACGCTCGGTCGGGAGTGCAGGTTCGAGCCGGTACCGACGCTCGGTGAGTTCCGCAGGAAGCTCGACGACAGGACGATAGGCGCGATCTACCGCACTGCCTGGGTGGCCGACTACCCGTCGATCGAGAACTTCCTCAACCCGCTGTTCAGGACCGGCGGCTCGTCCAACGTCGGCCAGTACTCCAGCCCCGCCGTCGACGCGCTGCTCACCCGCGCCGACGGGGCGCCGTCGCAGCAGGAGGGCGAGAAGCTCTACCAGCAGGCCGAACGGCTCGTGCTGCAGGACATGCCGACGGTCCCGATCTGGTACCAGAGCGCCACGGCCGCCTGGTCCGCCCGGCTGCGCAACGTCGTCCCCACCCAGTTCCGTGAACTGGACCTGCGCAGCGTCACGGTCTCCTGAATCCCGTTTCTCCAGAATCATTCTCTCGCAACCGCCGAACGCGCCGGTCAGGTAACCATACGTATCCCCCCGGACGATGGCACGCTTCGATGGACGCCGGCCACCGGAGAAGATCGGCGCAATTTTGTCGTTGTGTACGCTTTTGCGGCCAAAAAGCGTACACAACGACAAACTCTCCTGGATCATGGCCTGTGCGGGTGGTCGTGGATGGGATCCGCGCTACTTGACCGGCGCTCTGGAAATCTCCCCCCGGCACCCGGCGTATGCGGCGGTGACGGTCACGCAATTTCGCTGGACGTGTCACCTGCCGGCGGGGCAGGATGGCCGCGTGCCGAGACCATCTCGTTACGCCGAGCGTGTCAACACGTGAAACGTACGCTTAAGGCGTACTCAAGTACGCTTTCGTACTATTTCTCCCATGGGACTTCTCGCAGACAAAGTGATTATCGTTGCGGGCGCCAGTCGGGGCATCGGCGCCGCGGCGGCCCGGCTGTTCGCTGAGGAGGGCGCCCGGGTCGTCCTGGGGGCGCGCAGCAGCGACGAGCTCGCGAAACTGGCCGGCCAGCTGACCGCTGACGGCTTCGACGCAGTCGCCGTGACCGTCGACCTCAGCACGTCGGCCGGGGCGGAGTCACTCGTCCAGGCGGCGCTGGAACGGCATGGAAGACTGAACGGGGCATATCTCAACGCGGCCACCGGGGACGAGCTCGGTAGGAGGCTGACCGAGATCACCGAGGACTCCTGGGACACCGTGCAGGGCCTGACGCTGCGTGGCACCTGGCTGAATCTCCGCGCCCAGATACCCGAACTGGCGAAGGCCGGTGGCGGTGCGATCGTGATCGCGGGCAGCGTGGCCGGACTGGTCGCAGGGATCGGAGACTCGTCCTATCAGGCGGCGAAGGCCGGTGTCACCGGACTCGCGCGTGCGGCGGCCCAGGAGTACGCGGCACAGGGAGTTCGGGTGAACGTCGTCGCCCCCGGCGCCATTCTGACCGATGGCGTGGCCGCCACGTTCGCGCAGTATCCGCAGTTGCGTGACCGCTTTGAGAACCACACCCCGCTCGGCCGCCCCGGCACGCCGAACGAGGTCGCCGAAACGGTGGCCTGGCTGCTCAGCGACCGATCCTCCTACATCACCGGAGTCACGCTCCCTGTCGACGGCGGCCTGTCGGCGACGAGGTTCTAGCGATATCTAGCGATATCTAGCGGTAGTTTCCTGGATCGATGCCGGGCGAATGGTCCGGTATCGTCGGT
>NZ_CAKKTL010000059.1:15583-20474 GCF_920664355.1 Protofrankia sp. CiP1_Cm_nod2 | reverse complement strand
TGATTTCGCATGATTCGGGTTCGGGCTGTGCGGTGGCCGTGATGAGCACCGCGCGTACCCGACCATATTCGGCGGACATGCCCACAAAAGACTCGTCGATCCCCGGGAATCGTCGTGCCCCGGGAATCGTCGTGCCCGTCAGCGTGATCTCCCTTGAGGGTCTCCCATATGGTAGCCTGTAAACAGGCTGATGATTTCGCAAACATCGACATGATGTCGATGTGCGACATGATGTCGATGTGGTAGTCGGTTGTTGCCATCCGGCGGGGTACCGTCGGGGTGAGGTGGCCGTCGTGACGGCGCATCAGACCTTTTCCGTTCTCGACCGCGTCGACCTCGACCGGTTCGACGACGACGGCGGTGCTCCCGACCGGCTGTCCTTCACTCCGTCCGTGCCGGGCACCCAGCCGCTGGTGACTCTGCCCGACACCGCACCCGAGCATGTACCCGAGCATGCGCGCGAGGTGCTCCGGTTGGCCGGCGCCGGCTCGCTGACCGGTTCGACGGACGAGATCCTGCGCACTGCCGGGGTGGCGTCCCCTCCGTGACCGACGTGCAGTCAGAAAGTTACCGACCGTCCGCGCATCCCGGCGGCGGGGTGGCCGAGCGAGTGGTCAGTTGCGACCTCACCTTCGATGTCGGGGAACCTGCGGACGTCGCCCTCCACATCGCCGCGGCCAACGGCCGGGCAGTCCGTGCCGAGCGGCTCGACGTGACGATGGACAGGAGGGTGCTCCCGGTCGCGGTCGAGCTGGCCACGCCACACGGTGGTCGACTGCATCTTCTGCGCACACCCCCGGGAATCCTGTCCGTGTCCTACCGGGCGGAACTCGGCCCCCCGCCTGCCACCGCCGGACAACCGGCCGCAGCCATCCGCGGCGACCTGCCTGACCTGCCTGACCTGCCTGACCTGCCTGGTCTGGAGCAGCTGACCTACCTGCGGGCGAGCCGCTACTGCCCGTCGGATCACGATGTCGGGTTCGCGGTCGCCGAGTTCGGCGGCCTGCCACCCGGACGCCCCCAGGTGGAGGCGATCACACAGTGGATTCACAGCCGGGTGGGTTATGTCCCGGGCTCCAGCAACGTCCACAGCTGCGCCGATGACGCGCTGCTCACCGGGCAGGGAGTATGCCGCGATTTCGCCCATCTCGGGATCACGTTGTGCAGGGCTCTCCAGATACCCGCGCGCTTCGTCGCCGTGTACGCGCCCGGCCTGGCCCCGATGGATTTCCACGCCGTCTTCGAGGCATGGTTCGACGGTGCGTGGTGGACCTACGACGCCACCCGCCGAGCCCCCCGAGAGGGCATGGTCCGCATCGCAACCGGTCGCGACGCGGCTGACACGGCCTTCGTCAACGTCCTGCGAGGCATCGTCGTCCTCCAGTCGATGGAGGTGACCGCGACGGTCACCGGCTTACTCCCCATCGACGACAGCCTCGCCCCCCACCGGCTCTGCTGATCGCGGGCCAGGACCTGCCTGGGGGAGCAGGCCCAGCCGATCACCGCTCTCGTTGACGACAGGCGGCACCACCCGAGGACCGGGCCGGCGCCTCTACCAGGCGACCGGCAGCACGAGCGGGTAACGCCAGATCGACACCGTGTTCCACCGCACGTCCCGCGCGGGTACGGCCAGCCGCAGTCCGGGGAAACGGGTGAGCAGTGTGCCAATGGAGACCTGGAGCGTCATGCGCGCCAGATGGGATCCGAGGCAGTGGTGGCTGCCGTATCCGAAGGTCATATGCGGGACGGGCTCCTTCCGTCCGAAGTCGAGTTCGTCGGCACGGTCGTAGACCAGTTCGTCGCGGTTGGCGGTCAGATATGACACGTGCACGGTGTCACCAGCCCTGATGGTGACACCGTCGAAGTCGATGTCCTCCAGGGCCACCCGCGGAATGCCGACGCCCTGACGGAACGGGATGTGCCGCAGCAGCTCCTCAATGGCCTGCGGCAGTATCTCGGGATGGGCGCGCAGCTGGCCGAGCTGCACGGGGTGCGTCAGCAGCGTGTAGACGATGTTGCTGATGTTGTACGTGGTGGTGTCGTGACCGGTGACCAGCAGGAGCATGGCCAGCACGGACAGTTCCTCCTCGTTGAGCATCTCGCCGCCGATCCGTGCGGTGGCGAGCGCGCTGACCAGGTCGTCGCCGGGGACACGGCGGCGTTTTGCGGTCAGCTCGGCGAAGTAGGCCCGCAGTTCCGCCTTCGCTTCCACCGCCGAAGCCTGGTCGACGGCACTCATGGACATCATGGCCGAGGCACACCGGCGAAGTTGGGGCCGGTCCGCCTCGGGGATGTCCATCAGTGCGCAGATCGTCATGAGCGGCAGCCGGCCCGCCAGATGATCAGCGAGATCGGCCGGCGCGCCATGCCTGGCCATTCTGGTCAGCAGCCCGTCCGTGGCCTGCTGGGTCCAGGGCCGCAGTTTCTCGACCTGGCGCGTGGTGAACGCCTTGAGGATCAGGCTGCGCACCCTGTTCAGCGCGGGCGGATCCATGAGGTTGATCGACTCGGGCTGCGCGATGGGGGCAGGCGTGATCCGCGGGAAGTCCCGCCCGATCAGCGCGGCCCGGCTGAAACGCCGGTCCGCGGTGACTGTCCGCACGTCCGCATCGCGGGTGATCAGCCAGCAGTCGCCTTCCCCGTATGGCATCCGGACGCGGGTGACGGGGGCCTCAGCCCGCATCCGGGTCATGAAGGGGTCTGGTTCCAGGGCGTCGTCGTGCCGGAACGGGCACGTCGGCACGGAGTTCGAGATGGACATCCCACACGGCCTTTCCAGTAGGAAACTACGATCGACATATCCGGTGTCGACCAGGCTGTCCGGGGAACGCCAAAAAATGATGGAAAGCCCGCGGTGGCGTCCGGCCCGGAGCGGGGCGACGGGTCCAGGCTCAGGCCTGCTCTTCGACCCGGTCCGCCCTCTTTGCTGTGAAGGGGTCTGCCTGCCAGCGCCCGACCGACATCTCAGCCGTGATCCCGGGACCAAAGCCTGCCAGGATACCGCATCCACCGTTCGGGACCCCGCCTTCGGTAAAGATTCGCCGAAGGGCGTCGAGTACGACGGCGCTCGCGATGTTCCCATACTCGGTAAGCGTCGCCCTGCTATGGCGAAACTCGTTGGGTGCGACATCGAGAAAACGGCTCAGGTCGTCCAGGATGCGGGGCCCGCCAGCGTGGATCACGTAGAAGTCCAGCAGCGATGCGTTCCAGCCGTTCTCTGCTGCCAGGTCTCGCAGGACCGGCGCCAGCGGTTCCATGGTCTTCGGGACGCGTCGGTCGAGCTGGAAATGAAAGCCGGTAGCTTTCACGGCGTAGGAAATCCATTGCTCGGTGTTCGGTATCAGGTAGGAACCGGTCCGTTCCAGGCGCATGCCCGTCCCTCCGGAGGCGCGCACCACGGCGGCCGCTACGGCGTCGCCGAACAGGCCGTTCGACAGCAGGCTGCCGATCTCGACATCGGTGGGCTGGTAGCAGAGCGAGCAGAACTCGCAGGCCACGATCAGAGCGTTTGATCCGGGATGGGCGGTGCAGAAGTCAAATGCGCGGTTTATCCCTGCTCCGCCAGCCGCACAGCCCAGCTGGGCGATGGGGAGCTGGCGTGTCTCCGGTCTGAACCCGAGCTTGTTGATGAGCCAGGCCGTCAGCGACGGCATCATGAACCCGGTGCAGGACAGGTATACTATCATGTCGATATCAGCAGGCGACATCTCCGCATTTCGGAGCGCGCGGTGCACAACGTCCGGAACCCGCGCCCTGGCCTCTTCCTCGTAGATGTGGTTCCTGATCTCAAAACCTGGGTGCTTCAATGTCTCGTCAATCGGACGAACAATGTGGCGCTTGACGACGCCGGTGTTACTTATGAGGCGCAGGGCGAGGGGGAGGGCAGGGTGATCTCTGTGAAGACGCTGAGCCAGTTCAAGAGTCTCACCCATGGTCAGGATATTTTCTGGAACCGCGACAGCCGGTTCACACAGAACAGGCATCAGCAGATGCTCCTTCAGAGCCAGGGGCCGTGGGAGGCTGTATAGCAGACGAAGCTGGATCGTCTCCGTCCACGGTTCGACCGGTTATGATACTGCTGTCGGGTGGCCGGGCGGCGACTGAATGTTGCCGGCGCAGACCGTGGTCGTCCGGTTACAGGAGACAGGTCAATGTCTGAAGGCCACGGAGAGTGCGCCGATCGGGACCGGGCTTCGCCGGGAAACAAGATTCATCAGGACGTTTCGTGTCGCGCATGGGGACGACCGTAGTGTTCCTTCTCGTCGTGCTGGCAAAAACTACCGGACAGGTCACCTGTTCCTGGCGGGAACAAAAAGAAAGACCGGGCCCTGTTGTGGAGATACCCTGAACCAATAGCCACCAAACAATAACGGCCTCGCCGTCGAGGCCGAATTGACGGGATTGCATATCTGGCGTCGTGATGTCCCTGACGGCAGGCTTTGCGTCCGACATTCGGTATCGCCCATTTCCTTACTCGTCCAGATCGGACGTTACCCGGCGCATCGTGGTGAATCCTCCGGCAAGCAGCGCGGCCGCGAGGGCGGCACGGTAGCCCGGCTGCCCAGCGGCTGATCCTCCTGGCCGGTCGTGATCAGCGGCGGCGGAAGATGCCGCTGCGGCGGCCGGGGCGTGGATCAGGCGGCCTGACCGGCGGGATCACCTGGGGTGTGACGGGGTGCCAGCCGGCGGGCAGGGGCAGGGGCGCGTCCTCCGCGAGGCGCCGGATGGCCGGGTCGTAGCCGTCCAGCTCGCCCGGCTCGAAACGGACGGTCTTGATCACCCACCAGAAGGAGCCGCCCGGCTCACCGACCAGCTTGTAGGAGCCGTCCGGCAGCAGAACCGCCCACCCATCCTGAAGACCGATCACGGTGGCGATCCGCCGTCCGGTGGT
>NZ_CAKKTL010000059.1:2634-15199 GCF_920664355.1 Protofrankia sp. CiP1_Cm_nod2 | reverse complement strand
GTCGGGGGAGAACGCCACCGCGTACTGGGGCGATGCCGCTGGCCGTGGCATCACCTGCGCCCGGTCTCGCCCGGCGAGCGCTGCCGTGGCCAGTTCGGGCGCGTCCACGGCGGGGCCGAGCCGGCCGCCGAGAAAGGCGGCCCGTGACCAGTTGCTGCCTGTCAGTGTCGCCCCGGTGAGATCCGTGTCGACGAAGCGGGTGCCGCTGAGGTCGGCGCCGGTCAGGTCCACCCCGGTGAGCTCGGCCCCGGTCACCCGCGCCTGCCGCATCGACGCGCCGGTCAGGTCGGCCGCGCGCAGGACTCCGCCGGAGATCCGGGCGCCGTCGAGGTCCACCTCATGGGCCACCACCCCCTCCGCCGCGACATCACTCAGCGTCGCCCCGGTCAGCCTCGCCTCGGACAGGTCCGCGCCGTCGAGCCTGGTGCCCTTCAGGGAGGCGCCGGCGAGCACCGCCGCCCGCAGGTCGGCGCCGCGCAGGTCGGCGCGGTCGAGCCGGGCGTCGGTCAGGTTCGCCCGCCGCAGGTCGGCATCGCGCAGGTCCTGGCCGGACAGGTCCTCGCCCGCGAGGTCGGCACCGGCCAGGTCCGCCCCCGTCCGCAGCCGGACACCCAGCCGCCGCGCGACCAGCTCCGCGTTCGCCTTCGCCACCGCGGGCGCCGCCGCATCGGTGACGGTGTTCTGCGCCCAGCGGGCCGCCGCGTCCCGGCCGGCCAGGTCGGTGAAGAAGTCGGCCATCAGCTCCGACATCTTCTGCGCCGCGAGCAGATCGCCGGCATGGCCACCGCGGCCGGCCGGCGCCGTGAGCACACGGGCGATCTCGGCCGCGACCAGGTACTCCATCACCGACTGGTGGATGAAGGCGAACCGGCCGTCGGCGTCGCGGCGCAGCGCGGTGCCGGAACCGAGCAGGTGGGCGGTCTCGTCCGCGGTGCGGCTGCGTGGGTCGCGCATCGACCGGAGCACGTGGCCGGCGATCTCGGTCAGCCTGGCCACGCCGACGAAGGCCGCGCCGTCCCGCCACAGCGTGACGGCGAGTTCGGTGACGGCGGCCCCCCGTTCGTCGACCGTCAGCTCCCGTGACCGGGTGTGCTCGTAGGCCAGCCACTGGCCGATCAGCTCCCGGTACAGGTCGGCGGCGGTCACCGTGCCGGATGCGCCGTCCGGGCCCTCTGCCGGCTCCTTGGCCGGACCGGCGGTCCCGGCGCTGGCGCCGCTGGCAGCGCCGGGACCGCCGGCGCCGGCCTCACCGGTGACCTCGCCGGTAGCGGTGCCAGCGGGGAGCCGGCGCGCCCGGCGCAGCCGGTCCTCGTCCAGGTCGGCGATGAACGACAGCAGCCGCGGGTTGTGCGCCAGATCGGGGAGGTCCCGCACCTCCTCGATCAGGGCCAGGCGGTCCGCCGCCAGCCGCCGCGCCTCGGCACGGCGGGAGCCGGGATCGGGCAGCTTCTGGGACAGCGCCCGGTCGTAACGCCCGACCAGGAAATCATGGATCTGCCCGGAGGTGAACTCGGTCAACCGGACGATGTACCGGCCGAACGTGCGCGCGACCTTCTCCCCGGTCTTCTTCAGCACCTCGTCGTCGGTCAGGAAGAACTCGGCCCGGCTCGTCACGAGGATCTTCGCCTGGCCGGCGGCCGCCGGGGTATCGGGGCCGGCCCGGCCGTCGAGGGCGTCCAGCAGGGCGTCCAGGTCCTCCACCGCGCGTTCGTAGGTGACGCGGGCGGCGAGCTCGTCGAAGCCGTCGCAGATCAGCACCAGCCGGCCCCGGCCCAGCATGTAGCGGAAGGCGTCCAGGTCCGGCCGGCGGACCGCCGACTCCACCAGATGCTGGGCGACGAGCTGGTCGAGCTCCAGCGACTTCTCCAGCCTGCCCAGCTCGATCAGCATCGGGTCCACGTGCGGCAGGTGGCCGGGCAGCTTCAGGGCGAGCTCGTGGGTGAGGAAGGTCTTGCCGTACCCGGGCTCGCCGAGCACGAGGACGAACCGGGCCTCGTCCGTGGTCAGCCACTCGATGATCTGGTCGAGGGCGGTGCCGGGCACTGTGTCGGGCACTGTGCCCGGCACAGTGTCGGGCGTGCGGCCGACACGGCGGATGCGCTGCGGCACGTACAGCTCGGGCGGGTAGTTCACGTCGGTACGCAGCCGGACGGTCTGCCGGCGGACGTAGTCGCGCAGGTCCAGCACACCCTGGTATTCGGGCCTACTCAGCAGCGTCATGCCGAGCCGCTCGGCGTGGGCGACCAGGCCCGGCGCGGCCTGCGCCCCGGTGTAGACGAGGTCGGTGAACACGCCCGGGTGGGCGGCCAGGTAGCCGTGCCGGACGGTCCGCGCGAACTCGTCGACCCCGGCCGCGTCCGCGTCGCCGTCGAGCAGGCCGACGATCCGGTGCTCGGCGATGCGCCCCTCGGCGCGCCACAGCCGCAGATGGGCGGGCGGCCCGCCGTCTCCCGCCGCCTTCTCGACCCGATCGACCCTCGCGTCCGGATGGCGCAGGCGGGCCACCTCGGCGATCTCGTCCAGCAGGTCGGGTGGCCGCGGCCCGGCCGGCTCGCCGTAGCGCCGCTCGCCGGACGGGCCGTCGTCGTCCAGGAAGGGCCCGTCGGGAGATCTCCCGTCCGGGAAGCGGCCGTCCCGGCGCCAGCCGGAGCGGTACCGTCCTGGCTCGCTCTCCCCACCGCCATCCCCCGCCGGGCGCGGGAACGCCGCGTGCACGGACCGGAACTCGTGCCGGGTGCGCACCGACCAGGAGCCGCCGGCCGGGTCGATCCGCGGGTCGCCCGTCCAGCGTCGCTGGTCCGGCTCGTAGCGGCGGGCGTACCGGGTGAACCCGGCCCGGTCGATGCGGATCAGCTGGTACTGGTTCGCCACCTCGGACGGCCGGGCGGACGCGGCGGCCGCCGCGCTGCCCGTGGACACCACCGGCAGCCCGGAGACCGGCAGCGAGCCGGCCCGGCCGTCGTGGGTGTGACCGTGCAGGAGCAGGTTCAGGTGGGGCCCGAGGATCCTGTCCAGGTCGTCGGCGTCGCGCAGGTTCTCGTCGTCCGAGGCCGCGCCGCGGACCGGGTTGTGGTGCACCTCGCGCCGATCCGCAGCCAGCCGTCGCGCTCGTAGCGGCGCAGCGCCTCGGCGACCGCGCGGAGCTGGCGCTCGCCGAGCCAGCCGTAGTGCTCCTCGTGCGTCTCGGCCATCGTCGAGTTCAGCCCGGCCACGACGACCCCGCGGCCGTGGACGGGGATCTCGAACAGCGACCACTCGGCGTTGACCTGGAACCCGGTCGTCGCGTCGTCCCCGTAGAACCGCCGGAGCAGGTCGGCGAAGAACTCCCACTTCGGCCAGTACGGCGGTTCCGGCCGTCGTCCGTACGCCTGCTCGCGCAGGAAAGAGGACTGGCAGAGCAGCCAGTTGACGTCGTGGTTGCCGGGGACGAGCGCGAACCGGCCGCGGTCGAGCCCCAGGCTGTCCGCCAGCGCGACGAGGAAGTCGTACACCTGGTCGAACTCGGCCTCGGTGCCGGTCTCGGCCAGGTCGCCGGTGACCACGACGAGGTCGGGGCGCAGCCCCTCGGTCACGGCCCGCTCCCGCAGGTCGTCGTGCAGGCGTCCGAACAGCGACGAGCGGGCCCGGTCGGCCTCGGTCAGCCCGGTCCTGCCGAACACATGGTTCGCCCCGAACTGGGTGTCGGAGATGTGCAGTACCGTGACGGCCTGCTCAACGTTGCTTGGCCCGGTGCTGGCTGGCCCGGTGCTGGCTGGCCTGGTGCCGGCTGGCCCGGTGCCAGCTGGGCCGGGGAACGCGGGCGGGCCGGCTGGGCCGGGGAAGAGCGGGGCGGCGGTGGGTTTAGCCCGGCCCTCGATGGAGCCGGTGATTCCCGTCAGCAGCGCGTCGGTGGCGGCCGTTTCGCCGAGGCCCACCAGGTCGATGTAGGTGATCGACCGCAGCAGCCCGTCCGGCTGGCACTCCGCGACCCGCACGGGGACGATCCGGCGCGCGCGTCCCTGTGGGTCGTTCGGCCAGAGCGTCTGCCACTCGGCGTTGCCGTACTCGGATTCGTCCAGGTAGGTGGGGGAGAGGATGGCTACCACCCGGGCCGACGCCGGCAGCGTGCGATGCATACTGGCCACCCGGCTCGTGCCGGCGACGATGTCCCACGCCTGTAAGAACGCGCGCGCGGGCCGCCCGTCGATCCGCACCCGTGCCTCGAGCTGCCAGGCGATCCATGCCGCCCAGGCGGCGTCCGCGCCGGTATGGCTGATGAAGAAGTCGCAGTCACGACCGTCGCCGGATCCCGCCATGTCAGGCTTCTCTTCCCCCGTGCCTCATGGGAAGAAGAATGTCACGATCCGCGCCGGCGGCGGCCGGCGGTGTGCCCGCAGCCCGCCTGCGGCCCGCCTGGCCCACGGCCCCCGCCTGGTCGACGACGATCCGCGTCCGGGACGATTCGTGCTGACCGGTTCCTCACAGGCGGACCTCACCGCCTCGGGCTGGCCCGCGACCGGCCGGATCGTCCGACTGGCCATGTATCCGCTCGTCGGCCGGGAACGCCACGGCGACCCGGCCTCGCCATCCCTGGTCGATCGGATCGTCAGCGGTGGCGCGGACGCCCTCGCCGGCCCCGCCGCCGGCTGGGACCTGCACGGCTACCTGGCGGAGGCACTTACCAGCGGCTGGCCCGAAGCGCTGCGGGCCCCGACCGAACGAGCCCGCGACCGCTGGTTGACCGGATACGTCGACCATCTGGCGACGCGGGAAGCGCCGTCGCTCGGTGTCGCGAGAGATCCCCTGCGCATGCGGAGATATCTCCGGGCGATAGCCGCGAACACCGCCGGCGTGCCGACTCACAAGCTGCTCTACGACGCCGCCGGCATCGACCGGGAGACCGCGGTCGGCCAAGATGATCTTCTTGGCACTCTTATGGTCACCGACCGGGTCCCGGCCTGGGCGGGCAGCCGCATGGACCGCGCCGTCCGACTGCCCAAGCGCTACCTCATCGATCCCGGTCTCCTCGGCCCGCTGCTGCGTATCGACCACCGCCGTGCGCTTTGTGACGGTGACCTCCTGGGACGTGTCCTCGACACACTCGTCGCCACGCAACTGCGCGCCGAGTGCGCCCTCAGCGTCGTCGGCGCCGACATGTTCCACCTGCGCGGCGCCAACGGCCGTCGCGAGATCGACCTGATCATCGAGACGCGCGACGGTCACGTCATCGCGATCGAGGTCAAGGCGTCCGCGGCTCCCTCACCCGCGGACGCCCGTCACCTCGAGTGGCTGTGGGAACGGCTCGGCCCGAAACCTGCCGCCGTGCTCCTCGTCCACACCGGCCCGCGGGTCTTCCAACTGACCGAACACGTCCTCGCCGTCCCCATCGCCAGCCTCTGGTCATCGAGCTGAGAACTGTCACCGAAGGCTCCGGAGGATGCCCCGGCCTTCAGGCCGGGGAGGAATCCGGTCCCCCGCGGAGCGGGGCAGGGAAAGCCGATCCGCAGGGATCGGCGTTGGGTGCAGTTCTGTTGAAGTGACTTGATCAGGGTGGTGTGCGGCTGCTCGCGTACTGGCTGTCGTGGTTGCGGTGTTTCTCCTGGAGAAGGTGGAAGTGCCAGTAGTCGCCGAAGTCGCCGTTGGCGATCAGTGTGCGGAGGGTGACGATGGCTTCGGCGCCGTCGAGTCCCCAGCGGGCGCCCGTGATGTCCATGCGGTCCTTGACGAGATGGCGGCAGGCGCCCTCGATGACGCCGGTGGCGATCGGCCAGCCGCTGGCCAGCGCGGCGGCGTAGTCGAGGTGATCGGCCTTGGCGTCGAGGTAGTCGGCGGCGGTGTCGGCGCCTCTGCGTTCCTTCTCGTCGTAGTTGTTGGAGGTGGCGCGGCGGCGGATCCCGGTGGCGACCTGGCGGGCCTTCCCCTCCAGGACGAGCCGGGCTCGGTCGGTGACCCACTTCTCGGCGTCGGGGTCGCCGGTGGCGAAGAACGACCAGCCGGCCTTCCACAGGTACTCCAGCACGGGGATGAAATCGATCAGGATGTGGACGGTGACGCCGTGGCGGGCGGCCTCGGCGGTGACGGCGTCGAGCTGGGAGTTGTTGCCGTCGACGAGCACGACCCAGGTCCGCACATGGTGCGGAGCGCGCCGCTCGGCCTCGTCAAAGCCCTGCGCGACGACGGTGGCGAGGTCGTCGACGACCGAGCAGGCCAGCCACTTCCCCGTCGCCTCCGGCCCTGTTTCTCCCCGGGCGACAGCCTCGTCGCCAGCTTCCGCCCCGCCGCCGCGGCCTTCGCGGTGGCCGGGCGCAGCCCCTCGGGCCGCATCACGATGCCCTTGCCATCGAACTGCAGCACCAGCAGCCGATCCTGCTCCGCGGCCCCGGGCCGGTCCTGGGCGCAGAAGGCGCCGACGTCGGCGGCGCCGGCCCGGGCCAGCTCAACCAGCTGCCGCTTGCCGACCCGCACCCCGGTCGCCCGCTCCACCGCCGCCACCGCGTCGTCGAACGAGCCGCGGGCCGCCTCCAGCGCCACCAGCCGGGCCAGCCCGTGCCAGTACAGCCCATCCGGCAGGTTCGGCCCGGCGTCGGCCGGATGCAGGTTGGCCGCCCCGGCGCTCGGTAGGCCAGCCGTGACACCCTGACCAGCCCGAACACCGTCGAAAGCCCCCGGCCATGGGCCTTCTCCACCCGCGTACGCACCACCCCGTCCGCCCCCACCGGCGCCACGGCCAGCCGCCGCTCCCGCACAGCCCGCAGATCCAGATGATCCTGTAACAGCGCCCGGGTCAGTTCCCGCGCCCGCCCCGCCAGCCACACCTCAAGATCGGCATGGGTCAGGCCGGCGGTCCCCGCCCCCGACAGCCCCACCCGCAGCCGGTCGAACCGCTCCTCCGACCGCTCGAACGCACCCGCCGGCACCGCCTCCGGCGAACCCCCATACCCTGACACCCAGGCTCCTTGCTCGCGACACGTTCAGGACTCGACACCCGCGAACACAGCGACAAGGAGCCCTTTCGCGATCAACCCACGGCCAGCAGTCCGGGATCATCCAGTCAACGACCTCACTCAGGAAGATCTACACCCTTCTGTGTTCGTTTAGTTACGTAGATGGGTACACCGGGGAGCGACTCGCTCGAAAGGGAAGCGAAGGAAGGGGCTCTCATGGTCATGTACCGTCCGGGAACGATGCCGCACCGGCCGTTGCACTGCATCGTCCCACCCGACCTGCTGGCTCGGATCGTCCGCGAGGGCGAGACCGAGGAAGAGCGGGCGGCAGCGCTACGCACCCTGCAGTTGGACCACTCGTTCCGGCTGGCCCGCGCCGAGACGGCCGCCCGTTCCGGGGGGCGGGAGGCCCGCCCGACCACGTTCGGCCGGCAGGGCGGCCGGCCACAGCGCACCATCTACGACCAGCATCATCAGGAAATCCAGACGCCGGGTACCCCGGTACGGAGCGAAGGACAACCGGCGACCGGTGACCCGGCGGTCGACGAAGCGTACGACGGCTTCGGCGCGACGTACGACTTCTACTGGCGGATCTTCGACCGCGACTCCATCGACGGCCAGGGGCAGCCGCTGCTCGGCGGAGTCCATTATGGGGAAAACTACGCCAACGCCATCTGGGATGCCGGCCGCATGTTCTTCGGTGACGGGGACGGCCAGCAGCTCACCCGCACGACGGCGGGGCTCGACGTAATCGCCCACGAACTCACCCACGGGGTCACCCAGCACGAGGCAAACCTGGTCTACAGTGGTCAGTCCGGCGCGCTCAACGAGTCCATCTCCGATGTCATGGGTAGTCTGGTCAAGCAGTACCGGTTGAGCCAGAAGGCCTCCGATGCCGACTGGCTGATCGGCACGGACATTGTCGGCCCCGCGCTCGGGCCGGCACTGCGGTCGCTGAAGGCACCCGGTACCGCCAACCGGCACGACGACCAGCCAGCCGACATGAACCATTATGTCCACACGGCCTCGGGCGACGGCGGCGTGCACACCAACTCCGGCATCCCGAACCGGGCCTTCTACATCGTCGCCGATACCCTCGGCGGTTTCGCCTGGGAAGCGCCGGGCGCCATCTGGTATGCCACGCTGCGGGACCCCGAGCTCGCCCATCCCTCTCCCGAGTTCCGTACGTTCGCTCGGATCACCCTCCGTCAGGCACAGCAGATATACGGTCCGACCAGCGACGAAGCCCAGGCGGTACGGGACGGCTGGGACGCGGTGAAGGTTCCGCTGAACTAACAACACGGGGGTCCGCGACCCGACCTGGCCTGACAGGGGCTCTCACCCGGGGCATCATCGAAGGGTGCGTGTGGAGTTCGAACGTAGCGGCGGCTTCGCCGGTCTGGTTCTGCATGCTGTCCTCGACACCAGCGAACTCGACCCGGAGCAGGCCGGGCAGGCCGAAGCCGCGCTGGACACCCTCGGCTGGGATCAGCCGGCAACGCCCCCCCAGGGGGCCGACCTCTACCAGTACCGGTTCACCGTGACCGACGCCGCCGGCCGGCGGCGCTCAGCGGTCCTCAACGAGCTGCAGGTACCTGCCGCGCTGCGTCCGCTGGTACGAGAACTCGTCGCCCGAGGCCGGCTCCCGTCCTGACAAGGGACTGCTCGCCCTTACCCCGGCGGGTGAGGGTGTGGCCGAGCCGGGTGAGGATGCCCTCGTCGCGCCAGGCGGCGTAGGAGGGAGACGCGGTGGCGTGCGCCGGGAAGCCATGGGGCAGGTATCGCCAGGGAACACCAGTGCGGTTGATTTTCCGTGGGCTCATGACGGAGGTTTCTCCCTGGCCGGGGCGGCGGTAAACCAGCGGGCCGGGAACTGCCTCACCCTGGCAGGAGAGGGGCTTTCACCGCATCGGTAAACCAGACAGACAGCCGGCCGCATCTCCGCCCTTGACGACCCTCGCGCTCAAGACCATGGAGTGCACGAATCCGCCTTTACCACGCGAAAGCCGTAAAAGCTACGGCCGGCATAAACGATTCATCCCACCGAAACCACGTAAATATCCACTCAGGGGGTGTTTCGTTGTGAGGAAACGCGGTTTCGGCAATAGCAAGATCGCTTCCTGTTGATCCTTGTCGGTCTTCTTCGGCAGCGAGCCGCCCTGCGATGCGATATGTGGACGCAATCTGGGAATAATCGTGCGGAGACCTCTGCAGAGGAGCCGAATAGTCGGATAGGTATCTAAGGAGTGCATGCGACATGTCGCGTTTTGCTGATATCTCCATATACAACGCGTCTTTCGACGCCGACGTCTACAAGGACGCCGGACACGAGCTAATCGTCATCAAGGCGACGGAAGGGGCCACGTATACCAATGAGCGGTGGGAGGGGTGGGTTAAGGACGCTCGCCACACCGGGCTACGCGTCGGCCACTACCATTTCGCCACCACATGGGACGCTGCGGACCAGGCGGCACATTTTCTGAACGTGGTGAACCGAAACTACCACCCCGACGACATCCTTATCCTCGACCTGGAACAGGCCGCGATCCCGGCGCGTCGACGTGGCGACCTCGCCCGCGACTTCCTCGGCAAGATAGACCATATGCCCGGCGAGAAATGGCTGTACTCCGGCAAATTTTTCCTCCAGGAGGGGAGAGTATCCTACTTCGGGGTACCGCTGTGGCTGCCCTCGTATACCAATACGTGGCGGGACAGTATGCTCCCCCACGGGTGGGACAAAGAGACGCTGGTGGCGTGGCAGTTCACGGCCACGGCCACGGTGCCAGGCGTCGGGAAGGCCGCCGGAGGCGTGGACTACAGCGAGTGGTACCCGACCACGCCGCAGCCCGGCAATCGTTTCGCCGGATACCCGACCCTCCACCGGGGCGACCAGGACTCGCACCGCACCGGCACCTTCCCTGACCGGGGAGCTCCCGTGCAGACCCTCCAGAACGCCTTGAATATCGTGTTGGGATGGGAGGGGGGCCACCCGTCCAGGCTGGCCCCGGACGGCGATTTCGGGCCGGCGACGCATGAGGGCGTGGTGCACTACCAGGGACAGCGTGGGCTGACGGCCGACGGGGTGGTCGGCACCCGGACCTGGTCCCGCCTGGACTCCGATCTCGACACGATCGGACGGTGATCACGACGGAAGGATAAATAAATCCGTTTCATCCGTATTGGGTATCCTCGCCTGCATCCGTCTGAGATGGGGGCCGCGTCTCCGACTGGAACCAATGGCGCAGGGTTCACATACATCCTCACTGTCTGTTGTGTTCGCTGGGCTCTTGATCAGGTAAGGCGGACGGATGCGTCGACGCCCTGCCCGTTCGCTGATCCCCGCCTCGGAGTTCACGGGTTCCGGCCCCCACCGGCAGTGATCGTGCTGTCGGTCCGCTGGTACCTCCGCTACGCGCTGTCGTACCGGGACGTCGAGGAACTCCTGGCCGAACGCGGCCTGGTCGTCGATCACGTGACCGTCTACCGGTGGATACAGCGGTTCACCCCGCTGCTGATCGACACCGCCCGCATTGGGCAACGGAGTCGTAACGCGGGGGAGGACGTCAAGGCGAGGCGCTCGAGGGCTACGACGAGGTTGTTCCTGGCGGGCGAGCTCTTTTCCTGGCGGACGGGGGTTTTCACGGCGCACGCGCCGGCCGCGGGCGTGTCGGCTGCCGCCGGTTGCGACGCCGCCGGTCAAGGACGACGGCCGAGGCCGCCAGCGCGAGCCAGGCCGCACCGAACGCCCAGCCGCCGACGACGTCGGTGGGCCAGTGCACCCCGAGGTAGACCCGCGACACCCCGACCCCGGTCGTGATCAGGACGGCCGCGGCGACCGGAGCGGCGAGAATGGCCTTTCCCGCCGGCAGGAGGCTGATGATCAGTGCGGCGGCCAGGCCGTAGCCGATGGTCGCGGTGGCGGTGTGCCCGGACGGGTAGGCGTAGCCGTGCGGGTGGGCCAGCCACAGCGCCGCCGGCGGCCGCGGGCGGGCGACCGACCGGTTGACCATCAGGCGTACCAGCTGACCGGCCGCGAGCACGGCGACGGCGGCGACGGGCGGCGTCCAGCGGCCGGTCCGCCGCCACCACAGCACGCCCACCACGACCAGCAGGCCGTAGACGACCGGTCCGCTACCGAGACCGGTGACCACCCTGGCCCATGATGTCAGCCCGGGGCCGCGCCGGGCGGTGACGCCGTGCAGCAGCCGGGCGTCGTCGGCGGCGAGGCCTTCGCGGGCCACCACGTCCCAGGTGACCCCGCCGAACAGCCATCCTGCCGTGACCAGCGTCGCAAGGGCGGCGGCCGGAGGCCGGCCGAGCCGGAACAGCGGCCCCGGACGCCGACGGATCCGGCCCCGGACCCGGCCGGACCGGCGGGCGGCACGGTATCCCACGGCCGCGACGGCCGCGACGACCGCGCCAGCCGCGACGGCCGCGATCACCGCCCACAGCGGTAGGCGCTGCCCGTGCGCGAGCACGCCGAGCAGGACCGCGGCCGCACCGGAGAAGACCAGCCCGACGAGCGGGGACGCCCCCGCCGCGGACAGCACGAGGAACGGTAGCGGGACGAGCCATGGTGAGGCTCCCGGCAGACCGTCGACAAGGTGGCTCATCGACAGACACCTACCAGGCCGGCCGGTCAGTGCGGCGGGCCGGTCAGTGCGGCGGGCCGAGCAGCGCGCGTACGAGCGCGATGCCGAGCTGGGAGCGGTCGGTCTGCCAGACGTGGCAGTACTCGTACGGCCAGGCGTAGACCGGGCACTGCCCGGTGCAGAGGGCGGACACCCGTGGCTCGTCGAGATCGGCGGCGGCGTAGCGGTACAGCAGCTCGATGCGGGCGACGATGACACCGTAGTCGAAGACGCGGGCCAGGCGGTTCTCCCGGGCGAGTACCGCCTCGATCGTCAGGCCCTCCAGGGGGTACCTGTCGGGAAGGACGTTCTGGAGGGACAGGAAGAGATCGGCCGCCCGGCGGCGTGGGTCGCCCAGGAGAGCACCGAACACGGCGAGCCTGCCGAGCGCCAGCCTGGGGCGCGTGAGCAGGCTGTGCGCGTAGAGGACGCGCAGGAGCGCGACGTCCATGAAGAACCGTTCGAGCGGTGTCTCGAGCGCGACGAGCTCGCGGTTGTCCAGGTAGCCGGCCACGATGCTGGCGTTGTGCGCGCGGTACCAGGCCTCCGGAGCGGGACGCCGCAGGAACGCCAGCCAGTGCCGCACGGCGGTCGTGCTGGGCTCGCCGTGCACGCCCCTGGACAGCAGGTCCGCCTCGGCCGCGTCGCGGAGCAGGGACTCGTTCACGGCTCGCCACCACGGGCTGCCGGGCGTCGCGGCGCTGGCGGGTGCCAGCAGGCCGCGCTGGATCTGCCACCGCATGAAGGCCATCTCGGCACGCCGATAGGGCCGGATACTCCGGGCCGCGACGCGCCGGTCGTAGAACTGCGCGGCAAGCCGGAGACGCCGTACCGGGTCGTCACGGGCGATGGCAACCAGTTCCCCCGCGCGGTGAGCAGCACCCGCCGACACCCCTCGGCCGGACACCCCCCGAGCATATCGGACACTGGACCAGAGCTCAGGGACTGGGACGCCGTCGCCGCGCCGGTAGGTGCCTTGCCGGCGGGCGACGCGGACCAGGAGAGCCCTGG
>NZ_CAKKTL010000059.1:0-2015 GCF_920664355.1 Protofrankia sp. CiP1_Cm_nod2 | reverse complement strand
TACGCGGCCCGATCCGCGAAAGTATCCGTGGGACGCGTCGCGCGCGGCGGAACTGGTGCGCATCCCATCAGAAATCATGGCCACGCCATATGCACCGGATACGCCCCGGCCGCAGGCACGGCGGATCACAGCGACACCACGGATTACGTGAGATCGGCACCGATTGCAGGCTCATGTTCTGAGGCTCATGCCTCAGCCGTTTCGGGTGGTGGTAGCCAGCCGCGTTCGCGCAGGGCGTGCCAGGCGCGCTGGACGTGTTCGGCGGTGAACATCCGCCCCTTGCGCGGTGTCCAGGCGCGCACGAGCCGGGAGACCTGGTCGGGATCCGTGGGGTCGGTGGCCTCACGGGTGGCGATCCAGTGCACGCTGGCGAGGAGCTCCATGCCGTACGGCGACTCGAAGCCCTCGACGAGGCGGAGCACGTGGTCGATGCGGCCGGTCGTGCTCGGCTGGTCAGCCAACGCTCGGTCGGCGGCGTCGGCGGCGCCGGGCAGGAGACCGAGCGGCTCGGCGTCGAGGACCCGTGCGTTGCCGTCACCGAACCCGGTCAGGTACTGCCCTTCGAGGTTGATCAGGGCATGACGCAGGTTGTCCGCGTAGGGCCCATAGCGGCCCTTGGTATAGAGCAACCCGAGAGGCTCACCAGCGTCGCGGAGGAAGTACAGGAGCTTCTGGACCTCGATCACGGAGATCTCGAGCGCCCGCGCGCAGTAACGATCGATGATCCGAATCAGCGCTGCCCTCGGGAGAGTCATCGTCGGCCGGACGGTGCGCGTCGTCATCTCGGCCGCCGACGGGGTCCGCCCCGGCGGATAGAGGACGACCCGCACATCGTCGAGGCCGGCGAGAGCGGAGCGGATTCTCGGTTCGATCTCGTGCCAGTCAAGGCCGCCGTTGCCGCAGCCAAGCGGGGGTACCGCGATCGAGCGGATGCTCAGCTCGCGGACCACCCGGACAAGGTCAGCCAGGCCACAGTCGATGTCCCGGACTTCCGACCGGGAGCGCCAGTGGCCCTTGGTAGGGAAGTTGACGATGTATCTCGGCCCGGTGGCCGCGCCGGTCGGCCAGACGTGCATCCGGCCCAACCGGAGCTGCCCGGCGTCAGCCGCCCGCCGGTAGGCCTCGAACATGGCCGGATAGGCGCGGCGGAACTGCAGCGCGAGACCCTTGCCCATCACGCCGACCGTGTTGACGGTGTTGACGAGCGCGTCGACGTCGGCGCCGAGGAGGTCACCGTCCGCCTTAATGATCATCGCTGCCTGTCCCATGCCCTAGAAATACCAGTCAGGTCTGACACTAACCGGCGGCTGAGGCTGTGCCGTTCCCATTGTGGCGAGGGCTCTGCGCCTGCTGACGGCGTTCTTGACGGCTACCTCGCTGAAGGCGGCCCAGGGCACCCGGCCGTGAACAAGGCACTCCGCCATCCGCCGTTCCCTGCGGTCGGGCTCGGCGTCGGTGTTCGCCCACATCCTGGCGCGCATCAGCGGCCAGTCGACCAGCGTGTCCAGATCCGCCGGATCGGAACGGAAGGTCGCTGCCTCAAGGACGGCGTTACGGTCAGTGAAGACCAGCGCGAGCCCCAGCCCGGTGAGCCTCTCGACAGAAGTCACCAGGTAGGCCAGCTCGTCGCAGCCCCCCGCATAAGTAGCCACCCGGCCACGGTGGATCGCGTACATCATCGGGCTGCGGGGCGCGAAGTAGAACGGCGCGTAGTCCCCTACCACACCGCCAGGAGCCACCGGCACCGGACGGTGGCGGCGGGCCGCCTTGATCTCCAGATTGCCGACCTCGGTACGCCTCGCGTCCGCCTCAATGGCCACCGTCTCCGGCAACAGGCCCTGCTCGGCGATCGCCGCGAGCTGGTCGAGATGCGTGAAGTGCGCCACGCGGGTCGGGACCGGCCGGGCCATGATGAACTGTGCACCTCCGACGTGAGGGTCTCGGTCAGGTGCCGACGTAGGCCGCGAGGTGCTCGCCGGTGAGGGTGGGGCGGGCTGCGACAAGGTCGGCGGGGG
>NZ_CAKKTL010000058.1:19285-26793 GCF_920664355.1 Protofrankia sp. CiP1_Cm_nod2 | reverse complement strand
CCGTTGCCGACCTGGGATGAGGCCCTGGACGCGATCGGTGAGGACGACGAACCCGTCCACGTCGTCCGCTTCGGCGTGCAGATCCGCGCGGACGGCGTCACCGCGAACAGCCGGAACACCGGCAAACTGATCGGCTACCTGACCAAGTATCTGACCAAGAGCCTGGACACCTGCCACGACGTCGCCACCGACGCCCAGCGCACCCATGTCGACCGGTTGGCCGACGCTCTGCGGCACGAACCGTGTGCGCCGACGTGCGCGAACTGGCTGCTCTACGGCGTGCAGCCGAAAAACCCGAGGGCCGGGCTCGTTCCCGGGCGCTGCACCGGCAAGGCCCACCGGCGGGAAACCCTCGGTTTCGGTGGTCGGCGGGTGCTGGTCTCGCGCCGCTGGTCCGGCAAGACCCTCACCGATCACCGAGAAGATCGGAAAGAGTGGGTGCGGCGGCAACTCGCCGTCCTCGGCCACACCCCGGACGACGACACCGCGGACGGCGCGGCCGACCGGACGGTTTGGCAGCTTCTGCGTCCCGGGGACCCGGCCGCACCCCGACGAGAACATCTGCTGCTACGTGCGATCGCCGACCGGCACCGCTGGCGTGCCCAACTGGATGCCGCCCGCACTGCCGCTCCGCCCGGACCCGGCGCGCTTCCGGCAACTGTCTTCGATCCACCCCGCGCGGCATGATCCCTGAGCCGCTCCTTGGAGAACCCATGATCAGGCTCCTGCTCACCACCGGTGAAGTCGCCGACCTGCTCGGGGTCAGCCGCACCACCGTCTATGACCTGATCCGCACGGGTCGGCTCGCGTCCGTCCGTATCGGCCGGTCCCGCCGTATCCACCGTGACGAGCTCGTCGCCTACATCGGTCGGTTGCGGGAGATCGACGGTTACGAGGTGGCGGCATGATCGTCGTTAGGGCTGCTCGTCGGACGGTGTGGGCCGGTATTCGGCAATACCACCCGGCGCGGGGGCCTCCGGATCATCCATGGCGATCATCACGTGACAGATGCTCGAAGCGGCCCCGGTGGGTGCTGGAACACCACACCGGGACCTGAGATCCCGACCCTGCGCGAACAGGAGCGAGACCCTGATGCCCATCTTCCCGCCTGACCTCGACCCGCCGCGCGACCCCTCCGACGGACAGCCCTTCGTCCGCCTGGACGCCCCCGGCCACGGCTACTACGAGATGACCGTCAAGCCGGGCGCCGACCCGTTCGACGTCGCCCGGATCGCCATCGCGATCCCGCACAGCGCGGTGTTCGTCGAAGCCCTCGGAGACGTGGACGTCGTGTTGGTGTTCCGTGTGATCCCCGGCAGCACGCTTCCGGCAACTGCCCCGCCGCCTCGGCCACGTCCGACCGGCGGATGGATTCCCGACGTCACCCCGTACGGACGGGTTCCCGCGCAGCGTCAGCCGCGCTGATCAGACCTCGCGGTTCTTCTCCCCATTTTTCTGTTCCTCCGCTGGGCGTTGCACCCGCCGGGAGACCGGACGGGTCCAGGGTCGGCGAAGCCGATCACGAAGTGACGCGTAGCGCCCTGGACGCGGCCGGTCTCCCGGCGGACCCTTCACCGCCCCGGAGGAACAGAACCCCACCGCCAGCGATCGGCCTGCACGCGCCCTGGCGGACTCCTCTGATTTCCCCTTCCTCGCAAGGAGTTGTCCTCGTCATGTCCGAGACTTCCGGCAGGCGTCGGGAACGCAAGAAACGCGCCAACGGTCAGGGTTCGATCTACCAGCGGGCGGACGGTATGTGGGTCGGCGCGGCCTACGTGCTCATGCCTGACGGCAGTACGAGACGGCGCCCGGTCTACGGCAGCTCTGAGGACGTCGTCCGGAAGAAGCTCACCGATCTTCAGGCCAACTCCGACCAGGGCATTCCGGCGGACGCGACCGGATGGACCGTCGAGAAGTTCCTGACGGTGTGGCTCGCTCAGACAGTGAAGCCGAACCGTCAGCCGAATACCTACGTCACGTACGAAAAGGCGGTCCGGATCTACCTCGTTCCGGGGCTCGGTAAGAAACGGCTGAACAAGTTGACGGCGGCCGATGTCCGGCAGTTCATCCGGCGGATGGAGAACACCTGCCTGTGCTGCGCTCGCGGTCGGGACGAGGCGCGTCCGGAGGGGGAGCGGCGCTGCTGCGCGCTCGGCCGGTGCTGCGAACGGCGGCCGTCGAAACGTCAGGTCCAGGTCGTGCATGCCGTGCTGCGCAACGCGCTACAGGCGGCCGTTCGTGAGGAGCTGATCCGACGCAATGTCGCCAAACTCGTTCAGGTCTCGGCCCCGCGCTACGGGATCGACCGGGGCCTGACCGTCGAACAGGCACACACGCTGCTCGACATGGCGGCCGGTGACCGGCTGTACGCGTTGCTGGTCCTGGCGCTGTTCCTCGGTATGCGCCGCGGGGAACTGCTCGGACTCCAGTGGTCCGACATCGACGAGGAACGGGAAACGCTGACCGTCCGGCACACGCTTCAGCGGGTCGGCGGGGAACTGCGGCTGCTTCCGCCGAAGACGGAGGACTCGGAACGCACGCTTCCGCTGTTGGGCCTGGTGGCTGACGCGCTGACCGAGCATCGCAAGCTTCAGGATGCCGAGCGTGAGGCGGCCGGCAAACGGTGGGTGAAGACCGATCACGTCTTCACCACGAGGATCGGTACGGCGATCGAACCGGACAACCTGCGCCGCTTCTGGCTGCCGCTGCGGCAGGCGGCCGGGCTCGACGGGGTGGTGTTCCACGGGCTGCGGCACACCTGCGTGACGCTGCTGCTCGACCTCGGCGTCCCGCCGCACATCGTCCGCGAGATCGCCGGGCACTCGGCCATCGAGGTCACCATGACCATCTACGCGCATGCTTCGATGGGGGAGAAGCGCCGCGCGCTCGGCAAGCTGGACAAACGCCTGACCGGCCCGGCCCGCAGGACCAAGCGTGACTGAGCGCGTTGCTACAGGGGTTGCTACACCTGGGGCTCCCGGGAGGCCCGAGCCCCGGCCGCACGAGGGGCCGGGGATGCGATGATGCAGCGTAGGGGCATGATCCCTGAGTGCGCCCGGCAGGGATCGAACCTGCGACCTGGTGCTTAGAAGGCACTCGCTCTATCCGCTGAGCTACGGGCGCGCACCACCATTGTGCTGTCTCCTGTCGCGATCACGTAGTGCGGTTACTGGTGATAGCGGAATGAGACCAAATGGGCACTTTGCGTGTTTGGTCCGATGCTCCTTCGGTGGTCAAAGCTCTCACCCTGCCATGGCGAGGGTGGATCGCGCATCCGTGCGGCTTCGCGCCTGTGGATGGATGCGGTTTGTCCACAGGTAGCGGATCGCGGGTGCCAAGCCGGCCGCGGAGCTGGAGAGTGTGAGACGGGACGTAAGGGGCTAATCAGGTCACAGCCACCGTCCGCCACACGGAACCAGGCCGGCTACCCCATGATCCGGGAGGAACCATGATTGAGGCATCGGTCACGCTGCTTGGCAACCTCGTCGACGACCCCGAGCTGCGCTGCACGCAGAACGGGAACTTCGTCTGCTCCCTCCGCCTGGCCAGCACGGCGCGCCGGTTCGACCGCACGCAGAATCGCTGGGTGGACGGCCACAGCGTCTTCATCACCGTCACCTGCTGGCGGCACATGGCGGAGAACGTCAGCGCGTCGTTGCGCAAGGGGGACAGGACGCTCGTGGTCGGGCGGCTGCGGCAGAGGTCCTTCGAGACGCACGAGGGAAACCGCCGGGTCGTCTACGAGGTCGATGCCGACGCCGTGGCGGTCGATCTTGCGAGGCAGACCGCGGAGGTCCGGCGGGTGGTACGCGCGAGCGGGGAGAACGGGGGCGGCCAGGCCGCGGGTGAGGCGGCATCGGCACGGGAGCCTGTTGGCACGCGTGACGGGGCGGATGAGCCCGCTGGCGGGGATGAGGCCCGCTTCGATACCGGCACGGGGTACCGTGATGGAAATCGCACGGACACGGCCGAAGAGGGGCCGTTCGGCGAGTCGTTGCCCAACGTCACTGCGCCAGCGGCAGAGTTCGCCGATATATCACCATCGGTGACGGTTCTCGATCCGGCCGCGGCATGATGTGGCTGCTTCGGCGGATCCGAATTGTTCGTTGTGTCGGCTCCCTGCCCGTGTGGACGCGGACCCGTACCCGGCCGGTGCGGAAGCTGTCGGTAGCGTCAGTCCGTGACCAGTACGCGGGGGGCCGAGACGCCGATGCCGATCCGAGCGCCACAAGGGCAGACGGATCTGTCCCGGACGGACGGCGACGCGCCGGGTGCGCAACCCACGGACCCGTCTACAGACCAGCACGCGAAGCTCTCCGGTCGATATCCGCCCGACCACGGGTTGCCTGGTCAGCCGGATCGCGGGCCGGGGCGACGGGCTCCGCTCGTGGCTGCGCGGTCGCGGTTGGCCGCGGTATCCAGGCCCGGCTGGACGGTTGCGGCGGCGGCCCTGCTCAGCGCCGTCGCCGCGATGCTGATCAACCGGCATCTGTTCCCCTACCTGTCGATCAACAACGACGAGGCGCTCTACCTGCTGCAGGCCCGGACGTTGGCGGGAGGCGACCTGTTCCCGTCGGCGCCACCGTCGGCCGACTCCTACGCACCGTGGCTGGCGGTGGTTACCGACGGTCACTACGTGCTGAAATACACCCCTGTGGTCGCCGGATGGCTGGCCATGAGCCTGGTGATCACGGGTGGGACGGCCACGGCGCTCGCTCTTGTCGCGGCTGCCGCGGTCGGGATGACCTACCTTGTCGGGGTCGAGGTGCTCGACGACCGGCGGGCCGCCGCCGTCGCCGCCTGGTTGCTGGCTCTGTCACCGTTGGTGCTCCTCCAGAGCGCGATGCTGCTGCCGTACCTGCCGGTGCTCGTCCTGTCCGAATGCGTGGTGTTCGGGCTGCTCCGTGGCCTGCGTACCCACCGTCGGGTGCCGCTCGCCGGGGCCGGGCTGGCACTGGGGCTCGCGGCGGCGATACGCCCGTACGACGTTGTGCTGGTCCTCGGCCCGTTTGCGCTGTGGGCGGTGTGGCGGGGCGCGCGGGGACGGCGGTGGTGGATGCTGCGCTGGGTGGGCGCGGGGCTGGCCACTCCGGCCGCGCTGCTGCTCAGCTACAACGCGGCGGCGACGGGCAGCCCCTTCCAGCTTCCGTTCGCGCTCCTGGAGCCCGAGGACAAGCTGGGCTTCGGGGTCCGCCGGCTGTTCCCCACCGACACCGCCCACCACTTCGGGCTGGTCGAAGGGCTCACCGCGATCGGTGATCATCTGTGGCTGCTCGGCGCCTGGGCATGCGGCGGCGCCGTTCTCGCGGTCCTGTCGGTCGCGACGGTCGTCCGCCGGCGGGCGTCCGCACCGGCGCTCACCATCGGTGTCGGCAGCCTGCTCCTGATCATTGGGTATGTGGCGTTCTGGGGCGCCTGGAACGCCGCCGAACTGTGGGGCGGCACCCGCTACATCGGCCCATTCTACCTGATGCCAGTGCTGGTCACGCTCGTCCTGTTCGGAGCCCGCGGGCTGGTGGACATGGCGTCGGCGTGGCCGCGTACCAGCGGTCTCGTCGCCGGCGCGGGTCTTGTCCTCAGCGGGTTCATCCTGGTCGTCGCGCTGCGGGACAACATGGACTTCACCCAGCGTGATCGTGATCTGTTGAACATGATCAATGCTCGGCCTGGTCACACACTGGTCATCGTTTCGGCCGACCCGGCCTTTCTCATGCACCCGACGTCGGTGGTGGCCAACTCGCCGGCGCTGGATGGCCAGGTGCTGTACGCGGTGTCGCGGGGGCAGGCCGACTTGGACGTCGTCGCCGACCATCCGGACCGGTCGCCATACCTGCTCAGGCTGGCCCTCGGTTACAACCGGACGCTGTCATCGCCGTCGGCGGCGTGGCTGGAGCGCCTGCGGGTGGTCGACGGCGCGAGCGTCGCCGTCGGCGTCAGCGCGTCGGTACCGGCCGGCAGCCGAGCGGCCCGTATCGAGGTGACCGCGGACGGCAGACGCAGCTCCTTCCCGATGAGCCCGGACCGGCCACTGGCCAGCCAGCTCACCATCAGCCCCGGCGGGGTGGACACGACCGGCCTCGGGCCCCGTGCAAAAGTCGGTGATGTTCCGGCCGCGAAGGATCGTGCCGCGAAGGATCGTGCCGTGGAGGATCGTTCGGTGACGCTGAAGGTGTTCTACACCCCGTCGGGAGACGGTCGTGAACGCCTCCTCGACCAGGTGGACCTGCCCGTCCGGGTCGATTCCAGGCGGGGCACGGTCAGCGTCCTGGTGTCGGAGAGCCAGGCCGGCGCGGTGGGATCGGGAGTGACGCCGACGATCCGGCTCAGAGCGAGCTGACAGGCGAACCAAGGGCTGCTGACAGGCGAACCGGGCCGCAAGCCGGCCCGTCTACGAGATGCGGGGTACCGGCGGACCGGGGCTGTGATGGGCCGGACAGCGGCGGGCTGGGCAGGCGGGCGGCGCACGGGGCGGGGGGTGGCCGGGCGGGCCGCGGGTTATGGCCGTCCCGCGGTATCCGTCCGAATCCACCCGGTCAGTAGGTCCGCCGGACGGACAGGCCCACCAGACCCATAAGGTTGACCGCATGGCGCAGTACGTCTTCCAGATGCGCAAAGTGCGCAAAGCCCACGGCGACAAAGTCGTTCTTGACGACGTCAGCCTGTCCTTCCTGCCCGGCGCGAAGATCGGTGTCGTCGGCCCGAACGGTGCTGGCAAGTCGTCGCTGCTCAAGATCATGGCAGGTCTTGACCAGCCGAGCAACGGGGACGCGACGCTGAGCCCCGGTTTCACCGTCGGCATGCTCGCGCAGGAACCGCCGCTGGACGAGACGAAGGACGTCCGCGGCAATGTCGAGGACGGCGTCCGGGAGATCCGCGCGGTCCTCGCCCGTTATGAGGAGATCAACGAGAAGATGGCCGCGCCGGACGCGGACTTCGACTCCCTCCTCGCCGAGCAGGCGGCCCTCATCGACAGGATCGAGGCGGCGAACGCCTGGGAGCTCGACAGCCAGCTCGACCAGGCGATGGACGCGTTGCGCCTGCCGCCCGGCGACGCCGACGTGACCAAGCTGTCCGGCGGTGAGCGGCGCCGGGTCGCGCTGTGCAAGCTCCTGCTCGAAGCCCCCGGCCTGCTCCTGCTGGACGAGCCCACGAACCATCTGGACGCCGAGAGCGTCGCCTGGCTCGAGCAGCATCTGGCCCGCTACGCGGGAGCCGTGCTCGCTGTCACCCACGACCGCTACTTCCTCGACAACGTCGCCGGCTGGATCCTCGAGCTCGACCGTGGTCATGCCTATCCGTACGAAGGAAACTACAGTACGTATCTGGAGACCAAGGCCGCCCGGCTCAAGGTCGAAGGCGGCAAGGACGCCAAGCGCAAGCGCATCCTCGCCCAGGAACTGGAGTGGGTGCGCTCGAACCCGAAAGCCCGCCAGGCCAAGAGCAAGGCGCGGCTCTCCCGGTACGAGGAACTGGCGGCCGAGGCCGACAGGGCGCGTCCCCGCGACCTT
>NZ_CAKKTL010000058.1:15719-18720 GCF_920664355.1 Protofrankia sp. CiP1_Cm_nod2 | reverse complement strand
GAGGAGATCCAGATCCCGCCCGGCCCGCGGCTGGGAAGCGTCGTGATCGAGACGAAGAAGCTGCGCAAGGGCTTCGGTGACCGGCTCCTCATCGACGACCTGTCGTTCTCGTTGCCCCGCGGTGGCATCGTCGGCGTGATCGGCCCGAACGGCGTCGGCAAGACCACCCTGTTCACCCTGCTGACCGGCCAGGCGGCCCCGGACGCCGGTGAGCTCACCATCGGGGAGACCGTCAGGATCTCCTATGTGGACCAGGATCGTGCGGGCCTGGACCCGAAGAAGAACGTGTGGGAGGTCATCTCCGACGGGCTCGACCACATCGTCGTGGGCAAGATCGAGCTGCCCAGCCGCGCCTACGTGTCGTCGTTCGGCTTCAAAGGGCCCGACCAGCAGAAGCCCGTCGGTGTCCTCTCCGGTGGGGAGCGCAACCGGCTCAACCTCGCGCTGACCCTCAAGAAGGGCGGCAACCTGCTGCTCCTCGACGAGCCGACCAACGACCTCGACGTCGAGACCCTGCGTTCGCTGGAGGACGCGCTCGGGGAGTTCCCGGGCAGCGCGGTGGTGATCTCGCACGACCGGTGGTTCCTCGACCGTGTCGCCACCCACATCCTCGCCTGGGAGGGCACGGACGCCGACCCGGCCCGCTGGTTCTGGTTCGAGGGGAACTTCGCGGACTACGAGGCGAACAAGGTCGACCGTCTGGGCGCCGAAGCCGCCCGCCCCCACCGGGTCACCTACCGCAAACTCACCCGGGACTAGCCGCTGTGCGGCCGTTGGTGGACATGGGCGGAGATCCTGGCGGGCACGATCGTGCCCGCCAGGATCACTCCGGGCGGTTGACCAGGGAGCCGGCGGCCATCGTCAGGTAGTCCCAGAGGGGCTGGAAGTGCTCCGGGGGCAGGTTCAGCTCGTCGACGGCGGCCCGCATCCGGACCAGCCAGGCGTCCCGCTGGGCGGGGCCGATCGCGAACGGCGCGTGCCGCAGCCGCAGCCGGGGATGCCCGCGCTGCTCACTGTAGGTCGACGGCCCGCCCCAGTACTGGACGAGGAACATCCGCAGCCGCTCCTGCGCGCCGGAGAGGTCCCCCTCCGGGTAGAGCGGGCGCAGCAGCGGGTCCTCGGCAACCCCCGCGTAGAAATGGGCTACCAGCCGGCGGAAGGCCTCCTCGCCTCCTACCGCGTCGTAGAAGGTGTCTGTCGGACGGGCCGCGGACGGTTGCTGGGTCACAGCGACCATTGTGCTGGACGGATCGTGGGCGGCGAGCCCGATGCGGCCAACGGCATTTTTTCAGATCATCGGTTGCCGCCCGCCGCATCAACCGCATCAACCGGGGTGCGGCGCGAGCCAGACCGTCGTGTCCGGGGGGAGCGTGAGGGTGGTTCCGTCGTAGCCGACCGGGCTGCTGGCCAGGACGAGACGCCCCGGTATGACCAGGTCGACATCCGTGCCGGCGGTGGACATCACACAGGTCAGACCGGTCGCGCCGGAGGAGGGGCCCGGCGGTGTGCCGGGCGGGCCCGGTGGGGACGGGCGGTCGAAGGCCAGGACCGTGGGTGGGGTGTCGTCGCGCCAGCGCAGCCGGCCGGCGCCGAGCATGGGCAGCGCCCGCCGTAACGCCAGCGCCCCGCGCGCCAGGACCAGCGTCGACAGCGGGTCGGACGCCTGCGCGGCGGCGGCCAGTTCGGCCCAGCCGTCGGGCTGGGGGAGCCACGGTGGCACGCCGTCCGCGCTGAACCCGTACGGCGCCTCCCGCCCCGACCAGGGCAGCGGGACCCGGCAGCCGTCCCGGCCGGGACGGCTGTGCCCGGAGCGCTCCCAGACGGGGTCCTGCCGGTGTGCCGGCGGCACGTCCACCTCGGGCAGGCCCAGTTCGTCGCCCTGGTAGAGGAAGACCGGGCCGGGCAGCGCGAGCAGGGTCAGCAGCGCGGCGCGGGCCCGGCGCAGGCCGCTCTCGCCGCTGCCGTACCGGCTCGCCGGCCGGGTGACGTCGTGGTTGGCCAGCACCCAGGTGGTGGGCGCGCCCACCTCGGCGGTGGCGGCCAGGTCCGCGGCGATCGCCGTCCGCCAGGCCGGCGCCGACCAGGAGGCGGCCAGCAGCGAGAAGGCGAACGTCAGGTGCAGCTCGTCGGGACGCACGTAGCGGGCCAGCCGCCGGGGGTCGGCCACCCAGGTCTCGCCGACGAGCACCCTGGCCTGCCCGTCGCGGCGGCGGTAGTCCTCGACGATCGCGCGCCAGCGCTGGTAGATCTCGTGGACGCCTTCCTGGTCCCAGTGGTGGGGCTCGGCCCGCTCGCGGAAGAAGGGGATGCCGTCGGGCGGGGGCGGCGGGTTGTCCGGCAGCAGGTCGTTCTTGATCAGGCCGTGGGTGACGTCGATGCGGAAACCGTCGACGCCGCGGTCGAGCCAGAACCGGACGGTGGTGTCGTGGTCGTCGCGGACCCTGGGGTGCCGCCAGTTCCAGTCGGGCTGTTCCGGGGCGAACAGGTGCAGGTACCACTGGCCGTCGGTGGCCCTGGTCCAGGCCGGCCCGCCGAAGACCGACACCCAGTTGTTGGGCGGCTCGTCGCCGTCCGCGCCGCGTCCGTCGCGGAAGATGTACAGGTCCCGCTCGGGGGAGCCGGCGCCGGCCGCCAGCGCGGCGCGGAAGGCCGGGTGGGCGTTGCTGGAGTGGTTCGGGACGAGGTCGACGAGCACTTTCAGCCCGTGCCGGTGCGCCTCGGCGAGCAGCGTGTCGAAGGTGGCCAGAGCGCCGAAGAGCGGGTCGACGGCACGGTGGTCGGCGACGTCGTAGCCGTGGTCGGCCATGGGGGAACGGTAGAACGGGGTGATCCAGATCCCGTCCACGCCGAGGTCGCGCAGGTAGGGCAGGCGGCTGGTGATGCCGGCGAGGTCCCCGACCCCGTCGGAGCCGGAGTCGGTGAAGCTGCGGATGTAGACCTCGTACAGCACGGCGTCGAGCCACCAGTCACCCATGGCCTCATCCAATCCGAGGGACCTCAT
>NZ_CAKKTL010000058.1:4394-15494 GCF_920664355.1 Protofrankia sp. CiP1_Cm_nod2 | reverse complement strand
AAACCTTGTCGAACGTCGTCGGATCCTTCCGGCGATCGTAGGGATGGCTTCCGGACGCGGGATATCGAATGATCGAACCGCCTTCGGCCGGGTGTTGAGGAGCCTGTCGCCAGGCGACGGTATCCGATAACCGAACTAGACTTCGCCAGGTGGAGGAGGTGACGGCACGTTATCAACTGACTTCAAAAGGTGTGCGAAATCCGTTCATGCTTGTCCGGCAGGCTGTGCATGACCGAACCGGACGCCTCGGTGGCGCTCTGAGCGGCCGTACGCTCAGCGGCAGGTCCGTCGCCAACGCCGGTGGCGACGGCGGTGGCGCCGGTGTCAGCGGTGGCGCCGGTGTCAGCGGTGTCGGTGGGGGCAGCGTGGCCGGCCGTGGTCCGGCCGCCCGCGGCGCGGCCGGTGCCGACAACGCGGCAGGCCGGCTCGCGGCCGTCCTGGCCGGGCTCGGGCGGGGGGCCTGGCCGCTGCGCCAGATCCTGGGCCGTCCCCACGAACGGGTCCCCGGCCGGCTCGAGCTGGAACATCTGAGTTTTCTGTCGGACGCCGGGCTGGTGCTGTCGAGCTCTCTCGACCCACAGCGGATCATCGATATGATCGCGGCGCTGGCGGTACCGCGGCTCGGTGACGGCGCCATCGTGTTCCTCCGGGACGACGAGCGGGCACGCCTCGGCACGATCGTGCACCGCGACAGCCGGACCGCCGGCTTCCTGCGCGACTTCCTCCCCTCCCGGCTGCCGACGCTGGACAGCGAGGACGGGCCCGGTCTCGTCCTGCGGACCGGCCAGACCTGGTACATGCCATACCTGACCGACGAGCTGATGGCGCGGATGTCCCCGGCGGGGGTGGCGGACATGCCCTTCCCCGACTTCCTGAAGGGGCCGACCATCACCGTCCCGATGCCGGGGCAGGGCCGGGTGCTCGGCGCTGTCACCCTGCTGCGCCGCTCGGGGGGGTACAGCCCCGTCGACATCAGCCTTGCCGAGCACCTGGCCCGGCGGGGAGCGGCCGCGCTCGACAACGCGCAGCTCTACAGCGTCGAGCAGGAGTCCGCGCTCGCCCTGCAGCGCTCGCTCCTGCCGGAGAACCCGCCGGCGCTGCGCGGGGTGGAGATCGCGATGGAGTACCGTCCCGGAACGGCCGGGACGGAGGCCGGCGGCGACCTGTACGACGTGATCGCGCTGCCCGGCGGCCGGGTCGGGATCGCGATCGGGGACGTGATGGGACGCGGCCTGCACGCCGCCGCGGTGATGGGGCAGCTGCGGGCGGCGCTGCGGGCGTACGCGCTGGAGGACTGGCCGCCGGCCGAGCTGCTCACCAGGCTCGACCGGGTGGTGGACTCGCTGCCCGGGCTGCACCTGACGACCTGCATGTACATCGTCTACGACCCGGCGGCCCGGCGGGCCACCGTGTCCAACGCCGGGCATCTGCCACCGCTGCTGGTCATGCCCGACGAGGAGCCGGACTACCTGGTCCTCGACCCGGGCCTGCCGCTCGGCGTCGGCGGCACCGGGATGTTCTCGGAGACGTCGCTGGAACTTCCGCCCGGCTCCGGCATCGTGCTGTACACCGACGGGCTCGTCGAGTCGCGCCGGCGCCCGCTCGAGGACGGCATGGACCGGCTGCGCCGCGGGCTGGCCAAGGCGATGGAGAACGCGACGGAGTGCGCGGTGGGGGGCGCGGCGGCGGGGGACGCCGGGGCGTCTCCCATAGGGGTGTCCTCGGCCGGCTCCGCGCGGACGCTGCTGCACCGGTGCCTGGCCGCATCCGGGGTGGCCGTGCAGACCGACGACGACACGGCGCTGCTGGTGATGACCACCTATCCGTCCCGGCCGGCGCTGGTGGACGTGGCGTTGCCGGCCGAGCCCGAATCGGCTGTCCGCGCCCGTTCGGTGGTCGGGCGGGTCCTCACCGGGCGGCGTCTCGCCGCTGTCGCGGACGACGCCCTGCTGCTTGTCAGCGAGGTGGTGACGAACGCGGTGCTGCACGCCCGCAGCGATCTGGTGTTACGCGTCCATCAGGAGGGGGACCGGCTACGGGTCAGCGTCGATGATCGGGAGGGGACCCGGATGCCTCGCCGCCGGACATCGGGTGACGACAGGGAGTCGGGATGGGGCCTGATGATTGTCGATGTGATCGCGCGTGGGTGGGGTGTGGAAACCACCGGTGACGGCAAGCGGGTGTGGTTCGATCTGGCGATCCCGGCGAGCGGCGATGCCAACGGGGCACCGCCACCTTGACGGGACACCGTCGCCCCGGTGGGACACCGTCGCCCCGGTGGGACACCGTCACCTTTGAACACGGTCGCCTCTGTGGGACGGCGTCGTCCTGACGGGACGCTGCCGCCCCGGGAGGACGCCTCACCCGGCGGGGCCGGCCGTCCGCCCGGGGGGATCAGGCGGATGCGGCCTCGTCGCCGTCGGAGCTGAGATAGCGCGACCAGCGCGGATCCATCCGACGGCTGCCCAGGATGCGCCAAGCGGCTCCGCTCGGCGCCCGAGGGGCCGTGCGAAGCCGCCAACCGAGATCGGCAACTGCCCGGTCGGCTTTCAGATGATTGCAGCGGCCGCAGGCCGCCACCACGTTCTCCCATACATGTGCGCCCCCGCGGGAGCGGGGGATGACGTGATCAAGCGATGTCGCCGGCGCACCGCAGTAGACGCAACGGTGATGATCCCGAGCCAGCACCCCTTTGCGGGTGAGGGGGACCTGCGAGCGGTAAGGTACACGGACGAAGCGGGCCAGCCGCACGACGACCGGCACCTCGACCGCGTACGTGGCCGAATGGAGAACTTTGTCCCCGGGCTCGACCATGACTGCTTTCTCGGTGAGCACGAGCACCAGCGCACGCCTCTGTGAGACCACGCATAATGGTTCATACGTGGCATTGAGAACCAGCGCCTCTGTCACGCGCCGACCTCCTCGCCCTACCGGATGGCGGCCGTCACGAGCTAGCCACCGGTGACACTGAGACAGTCAACCGCCTTCGAGCCCCGAACGCGAGTGGGTTCGCGATTGTCGTCGGGTAATCATTGACACACCGCGCAGCTCGGCTCGCGTTTCACAAGCTCAGTGTGACAGATCGTCGTCGCCACGTCATAACCGGGGGCCAGCCCCCTCGTCCAGCGGCTGGCGGCCACCGGTAAGACTGGATGCGGCCGGATCCCCGGGGGACGTCCATCGGAACATTCGACAACCGATCACGTGTGAGGAGCTGACTGAAGGCCGTGGCCAACTCCCCGTCCCTGCTTGCCCAGTCGTTCGGGTCGTTACTGCCCTCGGCGGCCCAGGCGTCGAGCGCGGCGCCGTCGCCCGCCGCGTCCGTGAGCGCGCCCGTACCGGTGCCGACCGACATCCCGCTGGCGCCCAGCCTGGAGCAGCTCAGGGACGCGCTGCAGAACGCCTGCGGAGACCGGCCCGGGGTGCTGTGCCGGACGGTCTACGACGTCACCCACAGCCAGTACCTCGCCGGTGGCGCCAACGTCTTCGTCGGCACCCCGCTGAAGATCGTGCTGATCCTGGTGGCGGCCTTCCTCATCCGGTCGCTGCTGCACCGGTTCATCATCCGGACGACCCGCCGGGCCTCCAACGGAGGCTCGGGAGGACTGCTGCGCTCCGGGCGCACGGTGCTGCTGGGCGCCTTCGGGGATCCCGCCGTGCTGCTGGAACGGCGCCGGCAGCGCGCGGAGACGGTCGGATCGCTGCTGCGCAGCATCACGTCCATCATCGTCTTCGGGATCGCCTTCGTGACGGTCCTCGGTGAGCTGGACATCAACCTCGCGCCGATCGTGGCCAGCGCCGGGATCGTCGGTGTCGCGGTCGGCTTCGGCGCGCAGAACCTCGTCCGGGACTTCCTGGCCGGCATGTTCATGCTGCTGGAGGACCAGTACGGGGTGGGCGACGTGATCGACGTGGGGCCGGTCAGCGGGAACGTCGAGGCGGTCAGTCTGCGTGTCACCCGCCTGCGCGACGTCGAGGGCACCGTCTGGTATGTGCGCAACGGCGAGATCGCCCGGGTGGGGAACAAAGGCCAGCAGTGGGCACGGACAGTGCTCGACGTGCCGCTCGACTACGACACCGACGTGGCCACGGCCAAGCGGATCCTCAAGCGGACGGCGGACAAGCTCTGGACGGATCCGCGGTTCGCCGCCGCCATCCTCGAAGAACCCGAGGTGTGGGGGATGGAGACGATGACCGCGGACGGCTACACCCTGCGCGTCATCGTCAAGACCCAGCCGCTGAAGCAGTGGGAGATCGCCCGCGCCCTGCGGGAGCGCTTCCGCGCGGCGCTGGACGCCGAGGGCATCGCGCTCGGCAGCGTCCAGCGCAGCGAGGTCGTCATGGTCGATGACGATGACGAGGAGGAGAAGAGGCCAGGCGCCGACGGCGAGGAGGACGGCGGCTCCGACCCGCGGGCGGCGGCCAACGCGACCGACAGCGGGCCCATCGCGGAGCTGCCCCGGCCCGCGCGCTCACCGGTCGGCCGGTCGTCCGGCCGCACCTCCGGCTCGCACTGAACCGGGTCCCGGCCCGATCCGGCTTTTCCTCTGCGTGCGCCCCGGCCCGGTGGGCTTTCCAGGCGATGCCAGCCCCGTCCGTGCCGTCGCTGGCCAGCCGGGACGTCGGCGATGTGCCGGGGTAGCTGAACCGCTGATAAGGATCACGGTAGGCGAAGCTGAGAGTTGCTCGCGGTGGCTCCCGCCGCGGTGCGGGCCGGGCAGACTGTGTGATGTGCGTGTACTGGTGGTCGACGACGAGCCGGCGGTCCGGGAGTCCCTCGAACGGTCGCTGCGATTTGAAGGCTACGAGGTCAGTTCCGCCCGGGACGGCGCCGAGGCGCTGGACGCCGTCACCCGCGACCGGCCGGACATCGTCGTGCTCGACGTGATGATGCCGCGGGTGGACGGCCTGGAGGCCTGCCGGCGGCTGCGGGCCCGCGGTGACGACCTGCCCGTCCTCATGCTCACCGCCCGTGACGGGCTTGCCGACCGGGTGAGCGGCCTGGACGTCGGGGCCGACGACTACCTGGTCAAGCCGTTCGCGTTGGAGGAGCTGTTCGCCCGGCTGCGTGCCCTCACCCGCCGGGCGTCGCTGTCGGCCCGGGCGGCCAGCGCCGCCGCGGTGGCCGCCGGCGGGTCCGCGGACTCCGTCGCCGCCGGCCCGGGGCGGCCGTCGGTGCTGACGTTCTCCGGCGTCCGGCTCGACCCGAGCAGCCGGCAGGTCACCCGCGGCGATCGCGATCTTACCCTCACCAAGACCGAGTTCGACCTGCTCGAGCTCTTCCTGGCCCACCAGCGCCAGGTGCTGTCACGTTCGACGATCATGGAGAGGGTGTGGGGCTACGACTTCGGTCCGTCCTCGAACTCCCTTGAGGTGTTCGTCAGCTATCTGCGCCGCAAGCTGGAGGCCGGTGGTGAGCCCCGGCTGCTGCACACGGTCCGTGGGGTCGGCTACGTCCTGCGGGAGACGGCATGACCGGCGGTGTGACGGCATGACCGGCGGTGTGACGGCGCGGTCGGGATGAGTGCCAGGCCCGGCCCGGACACCACCGGATGGCAGCCGGGGACGCCGGTGGAGACGGCCGGAGGCGGCGGTCCCGGACGCGCCGTCGCCGCGGGCGGAACATCCTGGCGGCGGCGCTTCGCGCATAGCCATCTGTCGCTGCGTAACCGGATGGTGCTGCTGATCGGCGTCGCGGTGGCCGCCGTCGTGGCCGTGGTCGCGGGCGTGGCGCTCGCCTCGACCGGGATCGTGCTCAACAGCTCCATCGACGACCAGCTCACCGAGCAGGCCCAGGCGGCGGCCCGGACGGTCATGCCGAGCATGCCGCCGGGCGCCCGCGGCCCGCGGTGGCTGACCGGATCCAACTTCGGCCTGCCGGCCCAGATCATCCTCGCGGACGGCAGCACGGCCACCTGGGCAGGCCAGTCGGTGACACTGCCGGTGAACGACGCCGACCTCGCCGTGGCCGAGGGGGTGACGGACAAGCAGGTGCGTACCGTCACCGTGGATGGCGCGCGGTACCGGGTGGCGACCGTCCCGCTGCTGTTCGTCCCCGGCCGCGCACCGGGCGCGATCCAGCTGGCCCGGCCCATGGCCGACGTCGACGAGACGCTGCGCACCCTCGGGCTGATCCTGCTGGGAGTGGGTGTGGCCGGGGTGGCCGGGGCGGTGCTGCTGGGCAGGCTGATCTCGCGGGCGTCCCTCAAGCCGGTGAACGCCGCCGCCGCCGCCGCCGAGGAGGTGGCCCGCACCCAGGACCTGTCCGCGTTGATACCGGTCACTGGCAGTGATGAAATCGCCCGGCTGGCCAGCAGCCTCAACAGCATGCTGCGCGCGCTGGAGGCCTCCCGGGCCCGTCAGCGCGAGCTTGTCGACGACGCCAGCCACGAGCTGCGCACCCCGCTGACCAGTCTGCGCACCAACATCGAGCTGCTGTTGCGGGCCGAGGCCAACCCGCGGCGCGCGCTGCCCGCGAACGACCGGGACGCGCTGCTGCGCGACGTCGACGCCCAGATCCGGGAGCTCAGCGGGCTGGTCAGCGAGCTGGTCGAGCTGGCCCGCGACGAAGCTCCCCCCGAGGACGTGGAGCGCGCCGACCTGACCGAGATCGTTCATGCCGCGGCGGAGCGGGTACGCCGGCGGGCCAAGGCGAAGAACGTCCACATCGTGGTGACCGCGGCCTCGTCCCCCGTCGACGGGCGGCCGCACATGCTGGAACGGGCGGTGACGAACCTGCTCGACAACGCGGTGAAGTTCTCCCCTCCGCAGGGTGAGGTGTTGGTGGCCGTCGGGAACGGCGAGGTCGTCGTCACCGACCAGGGCCCGGGGATCGCGCCGGAGGACCGCCCGCGGGTCTTCGACCGGTTCTACCGCGCCACGTCCGCGCGCGGGCTGCCCGGCTCCGGGCTGGGCCTGGCCATCGTCGCCGATGCCGCGGCCATGCACGGCGGGAGCGTGCGGGCCGAGGAGGGCCCCGGCGGGGGCGCGCGCCTGCGGCTGTCCCTGCCGGTCCCCGAGGACGTGCTGTGGTCGGCGCCGTTCGACGCGGGCAGCGGGCTGTTCGACGCGGGCAGTGGCGCGGGCCCGCCCGGCGGTTGGGATGCGATCAGCTCGGCGGGGCCGTCCGGGTTCGCCCGAGCGTCCGACCGCGGGCCCCGGCGGGCGAGAGGATTCGGCCGTGGCCTCTGACGACAGCGACACCGGCACCGACGGCGACACCGGCACCGACACCAGCGCCGACAACGGCACCGGCTCCGACGCCCCTGCCGGGAACGGCACCGTCGGGGGGACCGGCGCAGGCAGCGGCACGGGCGCCGGCGGCGGTACCAGGAGCGGTGCCGCTGAGCAGGCTGTGGGGAATGGCCGTGCCGCCCGGGCCGGTGGCATCGACCCGTCGCTGGCGGAGCTGGCGGACGTGTACGGCGTCGCCACCCGTTACATCGACGCCGACGACCAGGAGGTCACCGTCGACCCGCGGGTCGTGCGGGCGGTGCTCGGCCTGCTCGACGTCGACACGGCGGACCCGGCCGCCGCCCTGGCCGCGGCTCGTGACGCGCCGTGGCGGCGTCCGCTGCCGGCCTGCGTGATCGTACGGCGGTCCGCGCCCACGCCGGTGATCGTGCGGGTGCCCGCCGGCACGGTCCCCGTCGCAGAACTGGAGCTTGCGGACGGTGGGCGCCGTGACCTCACCGGATGGGGTGAGACCGTCGGGCAACGGCTGGTCGACGGGCAGGAACTCCTCGGCGTCCCGTTGGAGCTGCCCGCGGGCCTGCCACTGGGTGATCATGTGCTGCGGCTGCGGGCCGGTGCCGTCGTGGCCACGGCAGAGCTCGTCGTCGTGCCGGACGCGGTACCCGGCCCGGCCGGGGCCGTTCCCGGCCGCGCCTGGGGATGGATGATCCAGCTGTACGCGCTGCGGTCGGCCGGCTCGTGGGGGATGGGCGACTACGCCGACCTCGCCGGCCTCGCGGCCTGGTCCGGCGGCGAGGAGGGCGGGCGTGCCGACGTGCTGCTGGTCAACCCGCTGCACGCGGCCGCCCCGACGTTCCCCGTCGAGCCGTCCCCGTATTTTCCGGCGAGCCGGCGTTTCGCCTCCCCGCTGTACCTGCGTCCGCAGGACCTGCCCGAATACGCCCGGGCGGACGCCGCCACCCGGGCCCGGGTCGACCAGCTCGCCACCATCGCCCGCGCCGGGGCCGCCACCCCACCGTCGGCGGACGGGCCGCGGGACGGCGGCCTCACGGATGCCGGGCCGCGGGAAGGTGGCCTCGCGGATGCCGGGCCGGGGCGGGACGAAGCGGGGGAGGCCGGGTCTGGCGTGGACCGCGTCGGCCTGCTGGACCGGGACGCGGTGTGGCAGGCCAAGCTCGCCGGCCTGGAACTGCTGTTCCGCGTCTCCCGGCCCGGGCCGGCGGACGAGCCGGCGGACGAGCCGGCGGCGGGGCACGACGGCCTCACCGACTTCGCGACCTGGTGCGCTCTTGCCGAGCGGCACGGCCCGGACTGGCGGCACTGGCCGGCGCACCTGCGCGACCCGCGTGGCCCCGCCGTCGCCGCCGCCCGCGCCGAGCTGCGGGAACGGGTCGCCTTCCACCGCTGGCTGCAGCACGCCTGCGACGCCGCGCTCGCGGCCGCGCAGCGGGCCGCCCGCGACGCCGGGATGACCGTCGGTATCGTGCACGACCTCGCGGTCGGCGTGGATCCCGGTGGCGCGGACGCGTGGGCGCTGCGGGACGTCTTCGCCGTCGGCGCGACCGTGGGCGCGCCCCCGGACGGGTTCAACCAGCAGGGCCAGGACTGGGCGCTGCCGCCATGGCGGCCCGACCGGCTGGCGGAGACCGGCTACGCGCCGTTCCGGCAGATGGTCGCCGCCGTGCTCCGCCGGGGCGGTGGCATCCGGGTCGACCACATCCTCGGCCTGTTCCGGCTGTGGTGGATCCCGGCCGGGAACTCCGCGGCGCGGGGCACCTACGTCCGCTACGACGCCGATGCCATGCTCGGGCTGCTCGCGCTCGAGGCGGCCCGGGCCGGTGCGCTTGTCGTCGGCGAGGACCTCGGCACGGTCGAGTCCTCGGTCGCGGCGAGGCTGGCCCGCGCCGGGGTGCTCGGGTCGACCGTCGCCTGGTTCGAACGCGACGCCGACGGTGAGCCGCTGCCGCCGCGACGCTGGCGGGAACCGGCGATGGCGAGCATCACCACCCACGACCTGCCCACCGTCGCCGGCTACCTCACCGGCGCGCACGTGCGGGTACGGGCCCGCCGTGGCCTGCTGCGTCACTCCCCAGACGCCGAGCTGCGGGCATGGCGGCAGGAGCGGGACGCGCTGATCGCCCTGCTGCGGGCCGAGGGCCTGCTGACCGCGCAGCTTACCGCTACGGACGATCTTGACCCGTTGGTGCTGCGTGAGGCCGTTTTCGCCCTGCACGGCCTGCTTGTCCGCTCGCCGGCACGGATCGTGCTCGCGGCCCCGGGCGACGCCCTGGGCGACCTGCGGCAACCGAACCTGCCCGGCACCGTGGACACGTACCCGAACTGGCGGCTGCCGGTGACCGACGCCGACGGCCGGCCCGTCACCGTGGAGCGGCTGCGGGCCGACCCGCGGGTGCACCGCCTGGCCGGGCTGCTCGCCCAGGTGCGGGAACAGGCCCGACAGGTGTGACAGGTGTGACAGCGGCCGAGGCCGGCGACGACCAGAGGTGACAGCGGTCGATAACGACAGAAGGTGATATACTTTGCTACGTTGCGTCACGATCGGGCCGTGGCTGGGCCGTGGCTGGGCCGTGGCTGGGCCGTGGCTGGGCCGGGCCGCCGCGACGGGGTGTGCCGCCGGGACGCGGTTTCAGGCGACCATGGGCCAATCACCCGGTAACCTTCGCAACGTGACTCGTCGACGTCCTCGGCTGACCACCACCCGCCGCGTACTCACCGTCGTGACGCTGGCTCTTCTCACGCTTCCCGCGATGTGCGGCGCCGCCCTGGCGCAGGACATCGGGGACCGGTACAGTCCCGATCCGCTCACGCCGCTGGAGGCCTGGGCTGTCTACGGTGGGACGATCATCGGTGGGTTCCTGGTCGCGATCGGGCTCACGCTGCTGTCGAGCCGGGGCAGCGGCCCGTCCCGCTACCGGCCGGGGCGCTCCTGGAACCATGACGAGGTCTGGGTCGGGGATCCGCCCGCGGCCGCCGCCGAAGGCGAGCACCCGCGCGTGGCCTCACCCGGCGCGGGCGGTGCCAGTGGCACCTGGTGAGCCCTTCACCTGGGAGCAGCGCGACCGGCTCGAACGGGCGCGGGCGGCGGCGCAGGCCCGCACCGGCATCCGGTTCGCCGTCCGGGTCGGAGCCGTCGACGACGACCCGGAGCTGTTCGCCGAACGGCTGCTGGCCAACCTGGCGGCACGCCCGGGCGACCCGGCCGTCGTCATCCTGGTCTCTCCCGGTCAACGGTTCGTCCACATCAAGACGACGAGAGGGGCCAGGCGGCGTGTCACCGACCAGGCCGCCGGGCTCGCCGTCCTGACGATGACCTCCAGTTTCGCCCTCGGCGACATCGTCAACGGGATCATCAACGGCCTGCGCCAGCTGGCCGACGCCGCCGGCCCCCAGCCGTCCGGGTCCCCCGGCGGGCCGAGCAGGGTCTTAGCCTCGCTCTGAGGTGGGCGGGCTGGGGGCCGTTGCCCCGCGGTCTCCCGGACAGCCGGAGAACGCGCGGTCATGTTTTCCGCGCGCGGTGGGCGGCCGCGTCCGCCCGGGCCTCACCGGTCCCGCCGTACCTGTTCGTTATTCCTGGTTCCGTGTCGGTCAGTATTCACCTCGGCCAGTATTCACCTCGGCCATCGTCTCCAGGTGATATCTCCGACAAGGCGCCCGGAGGCGCCGGGCGGCAGCACCGCCCAGGAATTCCGGCAATGCCACCAGGGCGCCCGCGCGGTGGCGGGGCACGCGTCGGCTGACACGACACTAGTGCGGCCCGGCCGCTGCCGCCGCCTTCCTTCCATTTTTTTCTGTCTTGTTTTCGGACGGTTTCCTGATGTTCATCGCCGTGATCCTCCTGCGTCCAGCGATTCCACCCTAGTGTTACCGACGGCCCGGACAACCCCG
>NZ_CAKKTL010000058.1:0-3834 GCF_920664355.1 Protofrankia sp. CiP1_Cm_nod2 | reverse complement strand
CACCATCGGCTCCTCCTCCGGCGGCATCACCTTCGAGGTCACCGGCCCCTTCCGCACCTGACCTTCCGGGCGGGCTCGGCCGATAGGCCATATCCGGAGGAACGGCAGCGAGCCGCTCCTCGCCCGCCCTGAGAGCGTAGGTGGAAACCGCTGCTGTGGCGGCGTTTTCCACCTACGCCTGCCGTGTCCGTAGGTGGAAAACGCTGTTATGATGGCGCTTTTCACCTACGGTTGGTGCTGTTCTGGTGACGGCGATACGCGGTCATGGATTCTTCGGCGGGCAGGCCGGTCACGCGGATGCCTGGCCGGCGCCGCCAGCGGTGGGATCGGAGCCGGTGTCGGCCGGCGGGGCGAGGCCGGGAAACGCCCGCCGCCGGCCGACATGCTGACTCAGGTAGACGTGCTGACTCAGGTAGCGGTGGCGGCTTCGGTGTCCTTGGCGCGGGCGCGCAGTGCGCGCAGCAGGCCGTCGCGGCCCTCGACCAGGGCGCGGCGCAGGGCAGGGCCGAGGTCGGCCTCGGCCAGGTAGGCGTCCACCGCGTCCACCGTCGCCGGCTCGACGATCGCGGACGGGAAGAGCATCTGCGTGATGGTCTGAGCGGTGTCGAAGGTCCTGGTCCGCCAGATCTCGCCGATCTCGGCGAAGAAGCGGCTCACGTACGGCCGGGTCAGCTCCTCCTGGCCGGGGATCCAGAAGCCGCCCAGGGTCGCCACGAGCAGGTGGTTCGACAGCGTGTCGGAGTCGATCGCCGCTGACCAGGCGGCGGCCTTCGCCTGAGCGGTCGGGCGGGCCGAGCGGGCGGTGGCGGCCCGCTTCTCGCCGGTCGCCGTCCGGTCGCGGGCGAGCTCGGCCTCGATCTCCTCGGCGCCGTAGACGCCGCGCGCCACCAGCTGGATCAGCAGCGTCCAGCGCAGTTCGGTGTCCAGCACAAGGCCGTCGACGACGTCGGCGCCCTCGAAGATCGCGCGTACCCGTCCGATCTGGTCGGGGTCTTCGGCGTGGGCGAACGCGGTCGCGTGCACCAGCTGCAGGTCGCTGCCGGGCGCGGCGGTGCGCAGCAGCTCCTCGACGCGGGCGGACAGCTCGCGCAGGGCCCGCGCCCGGTTCGCCGGATCCCCGTAGGCGTTGATGGTGAGCTGGGCCTTGGCCAGCAGCGACTGGACGACCCCGATGTCGTCCTCGGCGTCCACCCCGGACAGCACGAGCTTGACGTAGTCGCGCGCGGCCAGCTCCGCGTCCCGGGTCATGTCCCAGGCGGCCGCCCAGCACAGGGTGCGCGGCAGTGACTCGCGGATCGTCCCGATCGAGTCGATCAGGGTGGCCAGCGAGCGGTCGTCCAGGCGGACCTTGGCGTAGGTGAGGTCGTCGTCGTTGAGCAGCACCAGGTCGGGCCGCCGGGCCCCGACGAGCTTCGGCACCTCGGTCAGCGCGCCGACCACGTCGAGCTCGACGCGCTCGCGGCGCTGCAGCGACCCGTCGGAGGCGCGGTCGTACAGGCCGATCGCCAGCCGGTGCGGCCGCAGGGCCGCGCTCGCCGTCGGCGGCGAGGACGCCGGCTCCTGCACTACGTCGAAGGTGGTGAACAGCCCCGAGGAGTCGGTCTCGAACCGGGGCCGCAGGGTGTTGGCGCCGGTGGTCTCCAGCCAGTCCGCCGACCACACCGTCAGGTCACGGCCGCTGGCGTTCTCCAGCTCGTCGAGCAGGTCGCGCAGGGAGGTGTTGCCGTACTCGTAGCGGCGGAAGTACGAGCGCAGGCCGGTGAGGAACTCCTCCTGGCCCACCCAGGCCACCAGCTGCTTGAGGACGGAGGCGCCCTTGGCGTAGGTGATGCCGTCGAAGTTGGTGCGCACGGCCTCCATGTCGGGGGCGTCGGCGACGATCGGGTGGGTGGAGGAGAGCTGGTCCTGCCGGTAGGCCCAGCCCTTCTCGGCGTTCGCGAACGTCGTCCAGCCGTTGGTGAACCGGGTCGAGCGCACCTGGGCGAGCACCGACATGAAGGTGGCGAACGACTCGTTCAGCCACAGGTCGTCCCACCAGCGCATCGTCACCAGGTCGCCGAACCACATGTGCGCCATCTCGTGCAGGATGGTCTCGGCCCGGCGCTCCCGGCGGGCCTCGGTGACCTTCGCGCGGAAGACGTAGTCCTCCAGGAAGGTCACGCAGCCGGCGTTCTCCATCGCCCCGGCGTTGAACTCCGGGACGAAGAGCTGGTCGTACTTGCCGAACGGGTACCGGTAGTCGAACACCCGGTGGTAGAAGTCGAACCCGGCCCTGGTGATGGTGAAGATCTCCTCGGGGTCGAGGAACTCGGCGAGCGACCGCCGGCAGTACAGGCCGAGGTCGATCCCGTCGTGGTGGTCGCGTACCTCGTGGTAGGGGCCGGCGACCAGCGCGGTGATGTAGGTCGAGACAACCGGCGTCGGCTCGAACAGCCAGAAGGTCCGGCCCTCGCCGGCCTCGGTGGTCGCAAGATGCCGGCCGTTGGAGATGCAGCGCCACTCCGACGGCGCCACCACCGACAGCTTGAAGACCGCCTTGAGGTCCGGCTGGTCGAAGCAGGCGTACATGCGGTGCGCGTCGTAGGTCTCGAACTGCGTGTACAGGTAGACGGCGGAGTCGACCGGGTCGACGAACCGGTGCAGCCCCTCGCCCGTCTTCGAGTACGCGCAGTCGGCCACCACCTCCAGCTCGTTGGCCTCCCGCAGATCCGTCAGCGTGATCCGGTCACCGTCGTGGACCTCGGCCGGGTCCAGCGCGCGGCCGTTGAGGGCCACCGTGCGCACGGCCGGGGCGGTCAGCTCGATGAACGTGGAGGCGCCCGGCCTGGTGCTGGTGAAATGCACCACAGTTCGTGACACGAACGTGGTGTCACCGCTGGTCAGGTCAAGGTTCACCTCATACGAGGACACGTTGAGCAGCCGGGCGCGCTCACGCGCCTCGTCGCGGGTGAGGTTGTTGGCTGACACACAGGTCCTTTCGATCCAGCGGCGGTGGACGGACGATGTCCGGTTGCTGCGCGGGCTCTGTTGTCTCCAGCCCGCCGGCCCGGGCCCGTCCGGTCCGGGACGAGGGGACGGACGTCCCGGCCTGGCGGGCCGGTCGGCGCGGCGGAGAGAGCCCGACGGCTTTAGCCAGTCTCCCACGCCTCCCGTGCTGGTCGTGCCGGCTCCACCCGGACCGGTCCGACGGGCGGTGCGCGACTGTCCAGCTCATCCGCTGTCGGGTTTGATTACGGGGGATTCGGTCAGCGTTCGCGGGCCCGGCGCCCGGATTGCCGGGCAGGGCGGCACGGGAGCGCGAGGCGACACGGAGTACAGGGCGGCACGGGATATGCAGGGCGGCGCAGGAACGAAGGTGGCACCGCGGGTGCTGGCGCCGAGCGGCCGGCACCGGGGAAGGGGCACAGCGGGTGACGGATTCGATCAGTGAGGCTCCTGTGACGGATCGGGAGCGCCCGTGAAGTGGAGGATCGGCCGCGGACGCCGGGCCCGTCCGGACAGCCCCGCGCCGGACGCGCGGGCACCGGCCACTTTGCCCCTGCCCTCGGGAGCCCCGCCCCCCGAGAGGCCTGCTGCGCGGGCGGCGTCCCCGGACAGGCCTGCTGCGCGGGCGGAGCTCCCGGACAGGCCTGCTGCGCGGGCGGAGCTCCCGGATACGCCTGCCGCGTGGGCAGGGGGTCCAGAGACGGCGTCCGGGGACGGCCCGGCTCCGGACGCGGTGCCGTCGGACGCGGCTGTCCCGCCCGCGGCCCCCTCCGGCGCGGCGGCGGACGCCGCGGCCGCGGGCCCTGCCGTGGGCCCTGCCGTGGGCCCTGCCGCCCCACCGGACCTGTC
>NZ_CAKKTL010000057.1:0-25510 GCF_920664355.1 Protofrankia sp. CiP1_Cm_nod2 | reverse complement strand
ATTGCCTCTTGTCTCGTGGGCTCGGAGATGTGTATAAGAGACAGGCGCCCGGCTCGACGCCCTCGTGGCCGAGCACAGCCGGACAGCCCGCGAGCTGGAGGCGCTGCGCCGGGCCGAGCACGCCGCGCTGGAGCGGGCCGCGCTGGCCGAGGTCGACCTCGCGGGGATGCGCAGCGCGCTCGACCACGAGCGGCGGTCCGCGGCCGAGCGGGTGAGCCTGGTCGAGCGCAGCCAGCAGCGTCTCGGCGAGGCGTTCCAGGCGTTGTCCGCGCAGGCGCTGGAGGGCGCGAGCCGGCAGTTCCTGGAGCTCGCCACGGCCCGGCTGCAGGAGGCCGGCGCCCACGCCACCGGCGACCTGGAGCAGCGGCGGGCCGCGGTCGAGCACCTCGTCGGCCCTCTGCGCGAGACGCTGGGCCGGATGGAGCAGCGCCTCGCGGAGCTGGAGATCTCGCGGGTGGAGGCGTACGCGGGCCTCGTCGAGCAGGTCCGGGGCGTCCAACAGGCTTCCGAGGGCCTGCGGGCCGAGACGGCGGCGCTGGTCACGGCGCTGCGCAAGCCGCAGGCCCGCGGCGCCTGGGGGGAGATGCAGCTGCGCCGGGTGGTCGAGGTCGCCGGGATGCTCGCCCGGTGCGACTTCACCGAGCAGCCGGTCACCAGCACCGAGGACGGCGTGCGGCGGCCGGACATGGTCGTCCATCTCGCGGGCGGCAGGAACATCGTCGTGGACGCCAAGGTGCCGTTGCTGGCCTTTCTCGAGGCCGCCGAGGCCCGCGACGAACGGGCCCGGGACGAGCGGCTGGCCGCGCACGCCCGGCACCTGCGGACGCACGTGGACTCGCTCGGCGCCAAGGCGTACTGGCGGCACCTGCCCGCCAGCCCGGAGTTCGTCGTGCTGTTCGTGCCCGCCGAGGCGTTCCTCGCGCCGGCACTGGAGAAGGACCCGACGCTGCTGGAGCACGCCGCCGCGAAAAAGGTCGTCATCGCGACCCCGACCACGCTGATCGCGATGCTGCGTACGGTCGCCCACGCGTGGACCCAGGAGGCGCTCACCAGCCGGACCAGGGAGATCTTCGAACTGGGCAGGGATCTTTACACCCGCCTCGGCACCCTCGGCGAGCATGTGGACAGGCTCGGCCGCTCGCTCAGCCGGACGGTGACCGATTTCAACACGGCGGTGGGCTCCCTGGAGAGCCGGGTGCTGGTGCCGGCACGCAGGCTCGCCGCCATGGAGGTGGTGGAAGACGTACTGGCGGCACCGTCGCCGGTGAAAACCGGCGTACGCGCACTGTCCGCGACCGAACTTGCGGGCACGGCCGGCGGTACATCTGGATGATCTCGTCGAGGAGCACCGGGAGTCGCCAAACGTTTTAACGTCAATACCGAAAGTGATGCTTTCAACTGTCCCGCGCGGAGATGACACTCGCCGGTGACACCTGGGGCAACGCCGGGCGGTACCTTGCCCAAGTGAACTCGCCACCTCGTCGTCCGTCGACCGGTCCGTCCGGCCGCGCCAGAGGTGCCGGCCCACCAACCGCTCGACGCGGGCGCACCCAGGGCCGACGCGGCGACGAGGCGCCCACCGTGGTGATGGGCAGCCGGCGCGGCCTGACCGCGCTCGGCGCGGCCCTCCTGCTCACCCTGGCCGGGGCGGTCGGCGCAGCCATCGACGTGGCGCTGTCCGGCTCCCCGGGCGTCGCCTTCGGCGTCCTGTTCATCGCCGGCTGCATCCTCGCCGCCACCCGGGTGCACGCCGACGACCTCCTCGGGATCGTCATCGCGCCGCCACTGGTCTACGCGCTGATCGCCGTTGGCGTCGGATTCACCCGGTCGTCGGGCGACAGCGGCGGCGGGCTGAAGAGCAAGGCGATCAATATCGGATCCGACCTGATTCTGCGAGCTCCTGTCCTGCTGCTGGGTTTCGCGGTCGTTGTCCTCATCGCCGCGGTCCGCGCGCGACGCGCACGGGTTACCCGGCACATACACGAACGAAACCTCAGGCCACCCGGGAATCGCCGCCGGCCGACCGCCTAGCGGGCTCGCCGGAACGGTACCGGACGGATATCCGGTACCGTTTTCAGTGTGCTCGTAGACGCACACCGCGAGCTGGGGGAACACCGGTGCCGGCACCGCTGGGCGCTGGCCGGCGCAGACGGCTGCCCGCGCGCTCGAAGATCCGCCAGGGGCGGCCTGGCCCAATGGTGGGCAACCTGCCGCTGTGGTCATTCTCGTGTCGATCACCGACATTACCGCCCCGGGTCGGACTGCGGACGCTGCCCGTGCCCCGCCTTCTCGCGGATCCGCCCGCGTCCTTAGCCGGGCCGGGCCCGACGGGTGTCGGACGCCCGGGCAGCGCCCCGCGCGATACGAAGATCCACCGGCCCTGGGCCGGCCGGAACTCCCGGCTTCCCGGACCGCCCAGGTCGCAAAAAAACAGCATAATAATTGTCCTGCCGGCAGGAGCCATAGGAGCGCGTCGCTCAGACGGCCGACCGGCCCGGGCCGCAGGGGATCCCGCGGGCAACGGTGAAATTCATCACAAGATCACAAGAATTCAACAACGAACCAGAATGTAAGATCGGGAAAACACATTGTCGTCGTTCGGACGCCGGGCACACGGATGCGAGGGAATTTGTGCGGACATCCGGGCCGGCGACGCCCAGGGCGGCTCCGAGCCCTCACCCGGAGCCCTGCCCGATCAGAACTCCGTGCAAACATTGCATTACTCTTGGTTATCAAAACTACGCTGAGCAATATCAGCGTCACGATTTCAGCGGATCGCGATTCATCGCCAGAGCTTCTGATCGCATAAAATGAACAAACTGTAAACAACGTGCAAACAATATTTGAGCGCACCGCCCGGCCGGGACCGCCTCCGCGGGCGATGCTAAATTTTTGACCGCGAACTCTCGTCAATCAATTGGATCATCATCAACCAATTGGATCATGGGTGTCTCGACGATCCCGCGGCCAACAGTCCTTGCGGCTGCCGTCTGCTCGCGGAACACTGATCGTGACACCTTTGGCCGACCAGAAGATCACGGACGTCCAACGGCAGGAGATGACGCAATAGACAGGTGATGACGGCTGCCGGTCCTGCGCCCGGGGGGGCATGTGACGACAGCCAAGTACGCCGCCAGGCGTGGCACACCGTCAGGAAGCGCCGGGTCAAACCACTGAAACGGCGACCACCGCAGGGAAAGCCGACAGAGAACCGGGGGCACCGCATCGGCTCGGGTCCGCCTGACCCACGGTGCATCCCGACATCCAGCGTATGGGGGGACAGGTGTCCGGACGCTCGGACCTACCGACGACCATCAAAATTCCGACTGTCAGCGTCATTATTCCGACGCTCAACGAGGCACGCAACCTTCCGCACGTCTTCAAAAACCTGCCCGCTGATGCCGAAATCGTCCTCGTCGACGGTCGGTCGACCGACGACACGGTCGCGGTCGCACGGTCACTGCGTCCTGACATCATAGTTGTCGGCCAGACCCGCCGCGGCAAGGGAAACGCGCTCGCATGTGGTTTCGCCGCGGCCACCGGTGACATCCTCGTCATGCTCGACGCCGACGGCTCGGCCGACCCCGCGGAGATCGGCGAATTCGTCCGGGCCCTCACCGCCGGCGCGGACTTCGCAAAGGGATCCCGCTTCATCAACGGTGGCGGCAGCAGCGACATCACCCGGCTGCGGCGGACCGGCAACGCTTTCCTCAGCGGCCTCGTCAACATTTTCCTGGGCTGCCGGTACTCGGACCTCTGCTACGGCTACAACGCGTTCTGGCGGCACTGCCTGCCCGCCCTCAACCTGGAGCCGGGCGATCGTTCCGAAGTCTATGAATGGGGGGACGGCTTCGAGGTCGAGACCGTTATCAACATGCGGGTGGCCCGGGCCGGTCTGCGCGTGGTGGAAATACCGAGCTTCGAACATCCCCGTATTCACGGAGTCAGCAACCTCAACGCCTTTTCCGACGGCCTGCGGGTCCTGCGCACCATTCTGGCCGAGTCCCGTGGCTCGCGTGGCCGGCGGCGGAGGCTGGTACCGCGCTGGTCCGCAGCGGCCGCGGTCGGCCCGAGCCTGACCGTCCTGCGGCCCTGGCAGGCACGCGGCGAAACCCCGGAAGGCGTCCGCCTGGAGGTTCCCGAAGCCGACGCGAGCGTGGGCAGTGTGGGCGCGCTGGGTGTGGCCAGCTCCGAGGCGGAATGCGCGTGACGGCATCCACCGGCACCGCCCCGGGCGGAACCGACGACTCCCGTCCGGCCCTCGGCCCCTCCCACGCGGCGGCCGGCGCGACGGCTGCCGCGCCGGCCTCGCTGATCCCCGCGCAGGCCCCTCCCTCCACGATCGTCATGCCGCGGCCCGCCACGGCGGCGCGGCCCACGGTGACGCCGGCCGCGTCCGTGGTGATCTGCGCCTACACCCTCGAGCGCTGGGACGACCTGGTCGCCGCCATCGCGAGCGTCCGCCACCAGCGGACGGCGGCAGACGAGATCATCCTGGTCGTCGACCACAACGACGCCCTGCTCGCCCGCGCCCGGGCCACCTTCGACGGGGTGACGGTGCTCGCGAACACCGGTGCCCGGGGCCTGTCCGCGGCCCGTAACACCGGCGTGCGGGCCGCTCGCGGTGACATCGTGGTGTTCCTCGACGACGACGCCCAGGGCGCGCCCGACTGGCTCGAGCACCTGCTGGCCCCGTACGCGGAACCGACCGTGCAGGGCGTGGGCGGTGCCGCCGTGCCGACCTGGCCGGCCTCGGGGCGGCCGGCGTGGTTCCCTCCCGAGTTCGACTGGGTGGTCGGCTGCAGCTACGAGGGCCTGCCCACCTCCGCCCAGCCGGTCCGCAATCCCATCGGCGCGGCGATGTCCTTCCGCCGGAGCGTCTTCGAGCGGGTCGGTGGCTTCAGCGACGGCATCGGCCGGATCGGGTCCACCCCGCTGGGGTGCGAGGAGACCGAGTTCGGCATCCGGCTGCGGCAGGCCGACCCCCAGGCGACCATCCTCTACGAGCCGCGCGCGAGGGTGCACCACCGTGTCACGCCGGCGCGGGCTTCCTTCACCTACTTCCGCAGGCGCTGCTATGCCGAGGGACGGTCGAAAGCGCTCATTTCGGAGCGGGTCGGCAGCACGGCCGCCCTGGCCACGGAACGCACCTATGTGTCCCGGACGCTCCCCCGCGCCGTCTGGCGCGAGATGCGCACCCCCGGCCGGCGCCGCGGCGCCGTGAGCATCGTCTCGGGGGCCGCGCTCACGGCCGCCGGATATCTGCACGGCCGCCTGCTGCTGCCCGTCGCCGCCCGCCGCGACAGGGCCGACGGCAGGGGCGGCCAGGCGCGCCCGGCCGGAGGTCCCGCCTCGTGAAGATTCTTCTGCTGGCCCAGTTCTTCCCGCCGATCGTCGGTGGCGAGGAACGGCACGTCCACAACCTCGGCCGGCGCCTGGCCGACCGTCACGAGGTGACCGTAGTCACCTTCGGTGACAAATCGGGGACGACGACCCGGGACGGGATGCGTATCCGGACCGTCCGGCCGGTCACCGCGTCGCTGCCCTTCCTGTACGGGGAGGGGGACCGGCTCTACGCGCCGCCGCTGCCGGACCCGGCGGTGACCCGGGCACTGCGGCGCGTCATCGTCGAGGAGCGTCCCGACGTCATCCACGCGCACAACTGGATCGTCAACAGCCTCACGCCGCTGCGCCTGACGACCCGCGCGCCGATGGTGCTCACCCTGCACGACTACAGCCATGTCTGCGCCACCAAGCGCTTCATGTACCTCGGCCAGCAGGTGTGCGCCGGCCCGTCGCCGCGGCGGTGCGTCCGCTGCGCCCACGACCACTACGGCGGGCCGGTCGGCCTCGCCACGGCCGCCGGCAACCAGGGCGGCCGCGCCCTGCGCCGGCTGGCCCTGAAAAAGATCATCGCGGTGAGCTCGGCGGTCGCCCGGCACAGCGCCCTTGCCACCGGCGGCATACCCTTCGAGGTCATCCCGAACTTCATCCCGGACGAGCTGCTGGACACCAGGTCACACACCGTCCCCGGTGGTATGACCGCGGGCGGCTACCTGCTGTACGTCGGTGATCTCAGCCGGGACAAGGGCGTCGGCATCCTGCTGGACGCCTACGCCCGGCTGCCCGCCGACCGCCCGCCACTGCTGATGGTCGGCCGCCGCACCCCCCACCTGCCGGACCAGCTGCCGGCCGGGGCCGTCGTGGCCGAGCCATGGGACCACGAAAAGATCATGCAGGCGTTCGCCGGAGCCGCGTTCGCCGTCGTCCCGTCCATCTGGCCGGATCCCTGCCCCACCGTGGTGCTGGAGGCGATGGCCGCCGGCGTCCCGGTCGTCACGACCGGGATGGGCGGCATCGCGGACATGGTCCGGGACGGGGAGGACGGTGTCCTCGTCCCGCCGTCGGATCCGGTGGCCCTGGCAGCGGCGATGAACCTGCTGCTCGCCGACCCGTCCCTGCGGCAGCGGCTCGGCCGGCGCGCCCGCGACCGTGCCGCGAGCTTCACCGCCGGCGAAGTGGTGCCACGCATAGAAGCCGTTTACCGGGACCTGGCCCATGCCTGCTGAATCCCGGCCCACCGAAACCCGGCCCACCAGATCCCGGGCGCCCAGCGCGGACGGCGCGGCCAACGACGACACGACCCGCATCAGCCCAGCTGACAACGCCGTGCCGACGGCCGGAGGCGGGCTGCGGGAACGCACCGACACCATCGTCCTCACGAAGCCCGTGCCCGGACGCGCCGTCGGATCCGTCGCTCGCGCGAGACCCGGCGCACCCGACAATGACCGGGTGAACGACCGGGTGAACAACCGGATGAAGGAAAGCGCGCGGTTACCGGACGCGCCTGCCGACCCCGACACGATCGTGGTCACGCGCGATCCGGTGGCGGATCTCCTCGAGCCGGTCACCGGGCCGGCCGCCGAGCCGGTCGGCGACACCGACGCGGGCCGCGGGCCGTTACCGGACCAGCGGCCGTGGCGGTCCTGGCGGCCGCGGTCCTGGTGGCCGTGGCGGCCGCGGTCCTGGCGGTCACGGTCCTGGTGGCCGTGGCGGAGGGCGCCGGCGTCCTGGGACGGCCCGGCCGGCGGGCGGCCGGGCGGTGTCCCCGTCGCCGACGGGTATCCGGCCGCACAGCCCGTCATCGCGGGCCCGGCTGGTCATGCTCCGACCGGCCCCGACCGGTCCCGCGCCGTCGCGACCGTCATGGCCGCCGGGGTGCTGCTGGTCGCCGTGTCCTACCTGCTCGGGCGCCGTGGGCATCCGGACGTGGGCACCGCGCTGCTCTGGCCCGGGCTGATCACGGTCTTCGTCGCCGGCGTGACCCGCCTGCTGCGGACGGACACCTCCCGCCGGGAACGGCTGCGGGTGTCGGTGCTGCTCGGCGTCGGCCTGTACTTCTGTTTCGAGCTGACCCAGATCTCCGCCGTCCGCGAGTTCGACGAGCTGCTGCACCTGCGCACCCTGCTCGATCTGCAGGCGACCGGCGGCGTCTTCACCTCGCATCCGGGCCTGCCGGTCAGCCCCCGCTTCCCGGGGCTGGAGCTGCTGACCAACGCCGTCGTCCAGCTGCTCGGCGTGCCGGACCAGGTGGCCGTGACCGGCGTCGTCCTGCTGGCCCGCGTCCTGCTGGTGTACGGCCTGTTCCTGCTGATCGAACGCGTGAGCCGGTCCGCCTACGCGGCCGGTGCCGGGGTGGCGATCTACGCCTGCAGCCCGCAGTTCTTCTTCTTCAACGCGCAGTTCGCCTACCAGACCCTGGCCATCGCCCTGACCGTGCTGCTCCTGCTGGTCGTCGTCGACCGCGACCGGTACGGGCGGGCCACCGCGGGCGTGCTGATCGTGATGACGTGGATCGCGCTGTCGCTGACCCACCACATCACAAGCTGGATCACCGTGGGGCTGTTCGCCGGGTGGACGCTGTGCGCGTTCGCCCGCCGGGACCGCGCGGACGGCGGGGCGCTCGCCCGTGTCACCCTGGTCGGGCTGGTGGCGGCCGCCGGCTGGGCACTGGTCAACGTCTCGATGCTTGGTGACTACCTCGGCCCCATCCTCTCGGAGAGCTTCCACCAGGCCGGCAACGTCGCCAGCGGCCAGGCCAAGAGCCGCAAGATGTTCACCGACTCGGCCGGCACGCCCACCCCGGCCTGGCAGATCGTCGCGCTGCTCGGCTCGACCCTGCTGTGGTCGGTGTCGGTCATCCCGATCGGCCCGTTCAGGTTCCGGCCGGACACCGACAGCCGGCACGCGACGCTGTACCGGCTGCTGCGGCTGATGCACCTGGCGTTCCCGCTGACGGTGATCGGCACCGTCGCGCCGCGCACGGCCGAGCTGTCCACCCGCCTGTCCACCTTCGTCTACCTCGGCATCGCCGCCGTGCTCGGCCTCACCGTCACCAGCTACCTGGCGACCCGCCGCGCGACCAGGCAGGCGTTCCGGGTACGGCTCACCGCCGCGTTCGCGGTCTTCGTGTTCATCGGTGGGACGGTTCTGGGCTCGGGCGCGGACTGGTCACGGATGCCCGGGCCCTACCTGGTGATCGCCGACGGGCGCTCCATCGACCCGTACGTGGTCGCCGCCACCAACTGGGCGAACACCGCGCTGCCGGCGGGCAGCCGGATCGTCGGCGACCGTGAGACCGGGGTCCGGCTGATGAGCGTCGGCCGCCAGTGGCTCGTCACCAGCCTGGGCAGTGGGGCGAGCGGCGCGCCGCTCTACTTCGGCAGCACCTTCGGGGACTACGAACGCGCGGTCATGACGGCCGGCCGCATCCAGTACGTCATCGTCGACACCCGGCTCGCCGACGGCCTCCCGCACGAGACGTTCTACGCGGAGAACGGCGAGGCGCCGGAGGGCACCCGGCTGACAGCGGCGATGCTGGCGAAGTTCGACACCCAGCCGGGCTCGGTGAAGGTCTATGACAACGGGCCGGTGAAGATATACGACGTCACCGCCCTCTGGTCACCGGCGGCCCCGGCGACACCGGCAACGGCAGTGCCGGCAGCGCCGGCAGCAGCTCCGCCGGCAACGGGATCACGGTCCGTCGGAGGTGCCCGGTGAACGCCGTCACAACCGTCGCGCAGGCCGTCCTCGGAACCGCGATCATCGTTCTCGGTGTCGCAGGCCTGCACGCGGTTCTCGCCCGGAGCGCGGAAGCCGGCAGCGGCCGCGGCAGCCCCCGCGGGCACGACCGCGCGGCGGACGCTTCCCGGGCGGGCTCCCCGGCCACCTCCCAGGTGGATCCCCCGGCGAGCATCGCCGCGCTGCTGCTGCTCACCGTCACCGGGCTGATGGTCGGCTCGCTGCTGGTGGCCGTGGTCGGGCTCGCCGACAACCCGCTCGCCTACGACCTGCTCTTCGGCGCCGTGGCGGTGGCCCTCGCCGCCGCCGGCGGCCTGCGGCCGGCCACCGTCGCGGCCCGGATCCGTACCTTCCTGCCCCGAGCGGCGGAGCCCTGGAAGCCGGCCTCCTGGACGTCCGGGGGCTGGCGGACGGGGCCCCGCCGGGCCGTGCTGCTGACGTCCGTCCCAGTACTGATCATCGCCGTGGCGGTCGGCCTGTCGTGGTGGTCGGACGACACGACCATGAACGCGCCGGTGACAGCGCTCGGCGCCACCCGGACCCAGTCGGGCCTGGAGGTCACCGTCACCCGGGCCGACGGCGACAACGGCGATCTCACACTGGAGGTGGTCAACAGCGCGGGCCGGCGCTGGCGGCTGCCGCTGGCAGCGGGCAAAGACAGGACCGACGTGGCCGTGGGGAACGCGGCCGTTCCCGCCCCGACCACGATCCACCTGCTCGCCGGCGAAAAAATCGTACAATCGATAACCATTCCATGACTTACGGTATTTACCGTGGCGCCCCGGCCACATCCCGGCCGCACCACCGCAACCACCGCAGACCTCACAGCCGTAGCCCAGTGCCGATGTGTCGTGCCCTGACCTCCGCGTTCGCCACCTCGAGGGAGCAATAACCGTGCCCGGACGACTTCGCGTGCTCCAGGTCACCCCTCGGTTCTTTCCCGACATGGGAGGGATCGAGACGCATGTCTACGAGACGGCCCGACGGCTGAACACCATGCCCGGCCTGCGGGTGGACATCCTGACCACCGACCGCGACGGCAGCCGGCCCCCCGTCGAAGTGGTCGAGGGGATCCGGGTGCGGCGGGTGCCCGCCTGGCCGCGCGAGCGCGACTACTACGTCGCTCCACGCATCCGCGCGGCGGTCGGCGGCGGCTACTACGACCTCGTGCACTGCCAGGGGGCGCACACCGCCGTCCCGGTCATCGCCATGACCGCCGCGCTCGCGGCCCGCACGCCCTACCTGGTCAGCCCGCACACCGGCGGCCACTCGTCTGCCGCGCGCCACCGGCTGCGGGGCGCCCAGTGGCGCGCCCTCGGCCCGCTGCTGCGCCGCGCCCGGCAGGTGGTCTGCGTCGCCGAGTTCGAGAAGGAGATGTTCGCCCGGCTGGCGCGGGTGGCCACCGACCGGCTGCGGGTCATCCCGAACGGCGTCGAGCCCGCCAGCACCACCGGCATCCGGCCCGCCGCCGGCACGCCGACCGTGGTCTCGGTGGGCCGTTTCGAGAAGTACAAGGGCCAGCACCACCTGATCGCCGCGCTGCCCGCCCTGCTCGAACAGGAGCCGCGGGCACAGCTGGTGCTGGTGGGACGCGGCCCCTACGAGGACGAGCTGCGGGCCCAGGCCGCCCGGCTGGGGGTGGCCGACCGGGTCGGCTTCACCTTCGTCCCGCCGGCCGAACGCCAGAGCATGACCGACCTGCTGGCCGGCGCGCACGTGGTCGCCCTGCTCAGCGAGTACGAAGCCCACCCGGTCGCCGTGATGGAGGCGATCGCGCTCGGGCGTCCGGTCGTGGTCGCCCCCGGCACCGGTCTCGGCGAGCTGGCCGACCGCGGCCTGGCCGAACGGGTCGACGACCCGGCGGACCCCCACACGGTCGCCGCGGCCCTGCTCCGTCACCTGAGCGCACAGACAGCCGCGGGAACACGGACGGCCACAGGAGGGGGCACAGGGGGCACAGGGGACGCGCCGGTCGGGGAGGGCGGCCACGGCACGCCGTCCACCCGCCTGCCCACCTGGGACGACTGCGCCAACGCGCTCGCAGACTCCTACCGTGCCCACGCATGACGCACCCTTGCCCGCCGACGGACACGGTCCACCCGGAGTCACCCATAGTGATGACGGGCGCGGTGGATGGGACGGCCGCGCCAACACCGGCATGAACAGCGCCGGCATGAACAGCGCCGATGGGGACAGCACCGACGCCGGCAGCACCACGAACGTCGCGGCCCGCGACAGTACGGCCACCGCCGGCCCACCCGCGAACGACATCACCGTGAACGGCACCGCCAGTGCGGGCGCCACGGCGGCCACTGCGGCGGGGGCCGCCGGCAGCCCACCGCCGGTGGATGCCGGGCACGGCCGGCTGCCCGCCGGTCTCGCGCACCTGCTGACCATCGCGATGTCCATGGTGGGAACACAGATCGTGACCTCCGTCCTCGGGGCGGTGTTCTGGTCCCTGGCCGCGCGCACCTACACTGTCGACGCGGTCGGGGTGGGGTCGGCGACCATCGCGGCGATGACGGTCCTCGGCTCCGTCGGGATGCTCGGCCTGGGCACGCTGCTGATGGCCAAGCTCCCCCTGCTCGAGCGGGAGCCGGACCGGCTCCGGCTGATGCGGGCGTCCATCACCGTTGTCGGGATCACCTCCGGCCTGCTGGCGCTGGCGTGGACCGGGGTCACCCCGTTCCTGTCCGAGACGTTGCGTCCGGTCAGCTCGAGCGTGTTCGCCGCCGTGCTGTTCTGTGTCGGGGTCGTCCTGTTCGCGGTGGCCTCCACCCTGGACTTCGCGCTGCTGTCGGCGGCGCGGGGGGCCGTGCAGCTCATCCGCAACGTCGTCACGTCGGTGGTCAAACTCGGGCTGATCCCGGTGTTCGTGCTCATCGGCTGGACGTCCGGGCTGGATCTCTACCTCGCCTGGGTAGCCGGCCTGGCCCTGTCCCTGCCGGTCTGCTACCGCTACTTCCGCCGGCCCCAGCCGGACGAGCGGCCGGACGAGCGGCCAGCGGACGGCACCGGTGCTGGTACCGGCACCGCGGCCACCCACCGCCAGCGGTTCGCCGGGTTCCGGCAGCTGCGGGAGATGCGCGGGGAGGCCGGTGGGCACCACCTGCTCAACCTGGCGTTACAGCTCCCCACCCTGCTGCTGCCCATTCTCGCCGCGCTCGCCGCGACCGCCGCGGACACCGCCTATTTCACGACCGCGCGCCTTGCCGCGTCCTTCTTCTTCATCATCCCGTTCGCGCTGACCATCGCCGTGTTCGCGCAGTCGGGGCAGAACGAGGAACACGCGCTGGCGAAGATCCGCTCGACGCTGCCGCTGGGACTCGCCGCAGCCGTCGTCACCTTCCTGATCGCGGCGCCCTTCGCCGGCCTTGTCATGACCATCTTCGGTGGCGCCTACACCGGCGGGGTGGCCGTCAGCGCATTCCGGATCATGATGCTCGCCGGGGTGCCCCTGGTGATAAAGGACCACTACGTCTCGTTGCGGCGGGTGCAGGGACGGCTGGGATCCGCCTTACGGGTGGTCGGCGCCGGGACGGCCATGGAGATCGCCTTTGCCCTCCTCGGCGGCCATTTCGGCGGGGTGAACGGCCTGTGCTGGGGCTGGCTGCTGGCGGTGGTGGCGGAAGCAGTGATCACCCTGCCGTCGCTGTCGGTGGTCTGGCGCAGGCCCGAAGCCGCGATCGCGATGGTGAGCCCCCACGCGACGGTGAGCCCACCGGTGAGCACCGCGGGACCGCTCACAGCCGCGCACCAGAGGCTGGCCGCCCGCTTCTACCCGCTCGAGCTGCTCCGCCCGGTCGACGACCGGGACATCGCCCGTTACCTCGGCAGCACAGGCAGCACCAGCGGCGAATCGCATCATGATCATGAACGGACCGCCACCGTCCGGCACCGGCCCGGCCGGTCGGAGCGGCCGCCGGACGAGAGCACCCTGCGCCTGCGGTCACTCACCAGGCGCGTCCTGGCCAAGCGCCCGCTCTCCACCGGCAACCATCACGACCATCACGACAGGAGCGGCCCGAACGACGGGAACAACCTGATCGCGAACAGTTGACGCGGACGAGAACCCGTAGGGACCGCCGGGCCATAAACCGTGGGAGGCACGTCCCAGAAGCGCCCGGGAAGAAGGGCCGCGGGCCGAACAGCCCGGATCATCCCGGGCGCCGCGGGCTGTGCTTATGGCTACGGAGCAGCGGACACGGCTACGGACGGGTTCGGCGGGACCGCCACGGGAACCACATCCCGGCCCGTGCGACCTGGTCGGGCGTGCGGGCGTGCGGGCATGCGGCCGGTCACCGGGCCGGGGTCCGGCCGGCGATGGGCTGTGCGGCGGTGGGCTGTGCGGCGGTGAGGCCGGCCGCCGGCGACACCAGCGCCGCCGAGGACTCCGCGGGCACGGGTGCGGCGGAGAGCGCCGCTGCGGCTGGGGATACCGCTGCGGCCTGGGGTGCCGAGGCGGCGGGAGACCCCGCAGCGGACGCCAGCGGCGCGGCGGGCTCCTCCGGGGTGATGTCGCGGACCCGGCGGGCGGGCGATCCGGCGTAGAGCCCGTAGGGCTTGCAGTCCTTGTTGACCAGGGCACCGGTAGCGATCACACAGTGATGACCTATGGTCACGCCCGGCATCACGGTCACCCTGCCGCCGAGCCAGCAGTCGTCGTCGATGACAACCGGCTTGGGCACCACCGTGCTGCTGACCTCACCGTTGACCACGTCGTGCGTGGAGGTCAGGATCGTGACCTGGGGTGATATCTTGACCCGCTCGCCGATCCGGACCCGCGCCGAATTCTCGATGAAACACCTGGAGGCCATCGCCGTCCCACGGCCGAAGCTCGCGCGATGACCGACGATGGAGCCCGGCATGATGTTCATCGTCCTGGTCCGCACGCCACCGAGACGATAGAGCAGGAAGCGGAGCGGACGCGGGACGAGGAAAGACCCGCCTATGCCATTGACGATGGTTCCCTGCACGAGCATCCAGAACTCGAGCTTGAGCTGCTCCCAGAGCTTTCCACGACGCACAACCGATCTCCTTCGCGCACACCGGCCGCGGCGCGGGTTCGCGGCGCGGCCCCGCCTCACCCCGCCGTCCGAACAACCACCCCGACGGTAGCAATATAGTCACCCGCGAACAACATATAATGATCAGTAATGAACGGCGGCCGGACATCACCGCCGCGCCGGCCGGCCGGATCCGGCGGGATAGGATGTCAACGGCATCGGTGGCGCAGCGCGGTGTCATGTCCGCTTGCCGACTCTGGCCACTCTCCAACGGGTCCGCTCTCCAACATGTCCGCTTGTCAGCATGTCCGCTTGTCTCCGGACCGGGTTGTCGGCGTCCGGATACCCGGCCCGGAGACGGGCACCTGTATCCGTTGCCGACCGAACACATAACGACACCTGCCACACCGTTCTCCCGTCAGAACGGTACTGCTATATGGTCCGTATCCTCCTTCTGACAGGACGGCGGCGTTGCTGGCGGAACGGCGGACTGGCGGAACGGCGGACTGGCGGAACGGCGGACAAGCACACCGGAGGTGAATCGACGATGCCAGGCAGAACACGGTCCCAGCGGGTTGCCGGCCGCGACCGGATATGGCTCGGCGCCCATTCCGTCTTCGTCACCGGGCCGCTGGACCTGCCCGATGTCGACACGATCCGGGCAGCCGTGCGGGAGCTCGCCTGGATCGCTCCCGACCACCGGCTGTTCCGCCGGCCCGACCATGACTACCATCGGTGGCGCCCGGTGACGGGCCGTGAACTCGACAGCCACTGCGAGCGGATGATCACAGCACTCGACGACAGTGCCGACGACGGTGGGCCGGAACAGCTACTGCTGCGGCAGTATGCCGCGCACGTCGACGACGTCCCCTTCCGGATCGCGGTCGGCCGCGACACGGTGGCGCTGTCGCTGGCCCATCCGCTCGGGGACGCCCGGCTCGTCCTCGACACCGGCGCCGAACTGCTGCTGGCCGCCGCGGAAGGCCGCCCGCCGCTGAGCCTGCACCGGCCGTCCACCCGGCTTCCCCTGGCGTGTGCCCTGGGCGAGTACTACGGCCGGAAACCCGGGCGGATACTCGCGACACTGCGCACCCCGCGCCCGGCCGCGCCCGGCCCGGCCGCCGGGACACGGCACCGGCCGTGGCAGCCGGACTTCACCGTGGTTTCCGGGGTGCTCTCCAGGAGCGCGCTCACCGACCTGCGTAAATGGAAAGCCCGCAACGCGTCCGGAGTCACCCGGACGATGGTGGTGTTCGCCGCGGTCCGGGCAGCGGTGGAAGCGGCGGGCATGCGGCCGGCGGCCAGCGGTTTCTACACCGTCGTCGACAACCGGAAGTTCCTTCCGAGCGGCCGCCGGCTCGATGGCAACTTCACGATCGGTATCTATGTCGAACCGACGGACGCCCGTGATCCGGTGGCTGTGTCGGCCGCGCTGGAGGCCGCGACCGCGAACGGGCGCACACTGGCCACGATGAGCCTGCTGACCGGCTTCGCCCAGGTCGGGCGCATCGCGGCGCTGAGCGACCAGGCGCCCTTCCCGGCACATCCGTCCCTGGTCCTGAATCATCTCGGACGGCCGCGCGGTTTCGAGAAACTACCGTGGCGGGGCAGCCGCTCGGATATCTACTACCTGTCGGCGACGACCCAGCGCCAGCCGGACTACGTCACCTTCCAGTTCGCCGAACTGCACGGATGTGTGCACGTCACGGTGGCTTTCCACGCGAGCGTCTTCGAGCAGGAGGCCGTACGGCGGGCTGTGGGCCTGCTCTGCGCGGATCCGGTCGCGCTGCTCGCCGGCGCCCGGTGAAACGCCCGGCGGCCCGGCTCACGGTCACCGGCCGCTCGGGGATACACGGACGCGCCTGAATGTGCGTGAGACGTTCCGAGCGTGCCCACGGATTCACCCGCGGGGCACGCCCGGAACAACCGGCATCCGGTCGGCCACGGCCTGACTACCGGCTATTTACCGACTACTTACCAGCTGCTCGCCGGCTATTTACCGACTGCTTACAGGCTGCTTACAGGCTGCTGCTAGCCGCCCGCTCCCGAGCACGGATTTCCCGACGGAGCTCGGGCGGCAGGGCGAACAGCAGATGTTCCTCCGCCGATGTCACCTGCTGGACGTCGCCAAAGCCGCGTTCGGCAAGCCAGGCGACGACCTCCGTCACCAGTTCCTCGGGGACGGACGCCCCGCTGGTCACGCCGATCGTCTCAACCCCTTCGAGCCAGGCGGGGTCGACCTGCTCGGCGTTGTCCACCAGATAGGCGGCGGGCACCCCGTGGTCGAGGGCGACCTCCACCAGGCGTACCGAGTTCGACGAGTTCGGCGACCCGACGACCAGGATGAGCTCGACCTGGCCGGCGATCTCCTTGACCGCCACCTGCCGGTTCTGGGTGGCGTAGCAGATGTCGGCGCTCGGCGGCCCCTGCAACAGCGGGAACCGCTCGCGCAGCGCCCGCACGGTGACCTCGGTCTCGTCGACCGACAGGGTGGTCTGGGACAGATAGGCGACTTTGGACTCGTCACGGACCCTGACCGCCGCCGCGTCCTCCGCGCCGTCGACGAGGTGGATGCGGTCGGGCGCCTGGCCCGTGGTACCGACGACCTCCTCGTGGCCTTCGTGGCCGATGAGAAGGATGTCGAGGTCCTCCTTGGCGAACCGGCGTGCCTCACCGTGGACCTTGGTCACCAGTGGGCACGTGGCATCGATCGTTCGCAGCTCCCGGGACCTCGCCTCCTCGTGGACGGTCGGCGCGACGCCGTGGGCGGAGAACACCACGGTCGCCCCGGTGGGGACCTCGTAGGTCTCTTCCACGAAGATCGCGCCTTTTGCCTCCAGCGTCTTGACGACGTGGGCATTGTGCACGATCTGCTTACGCACGTAGACGGGAGCGCCGTACAGCTCCAGTGCCTTCTCGACCGTTTGTACCGCTCGGTCGACACCAGCGCAGTACCCGCGCGGATTGGCCAACAGGATCCGCCCCATGCCGGGGAGTCTACGCGGCCCGGCAGCGCCTGGAAGGCGGAACGACAACCGTCACATGCCGGCGGCCCGGGGGGACAGCTCCCGCGTTCTGTGCATCGCCCCGAAAACCCGCACGGCCCGCGCGACCACGGTGGTTACCGTTGTCCGATGGCGCTCACCTCCACCCCGGAGCAGCCGCTGCCCGTGCGGACGGTCGCCCGGGCGATCGGCGAGTGGATCCACCGGCTCGGCCGGGTCTGGGTGGAGGGCCAGCTCACCGAGATCGTGCGGCGGCCGGGCCTGGCCACCGTGTTCCTCACCCTGCGTGACCCGGTAGCCGACGTGTCGCTGCGGCTGACCTGCCCGCGGGCGGTCTGCGACGCGCTCGGGGCCGCGCTCACCGACGGCTCCCGGGTGGTCGTCCACGGCAAACCGTCGTTCCATCCCGCGCGGGGGACGCTCGCGCTCGCCGTCACCGAGATCCGCCCGATCGGCACCGGGGTCCTGCTCGCCCGGCTCGAACAGCTGCGCGGCATGCTCGCGGCCGAGGGGCTGTTCGCGGCCTCCCGCAAGCGCCGGCCGCCCTTCCTGCCCCGGGCCGTCGGGCTGATCACCGGGCGGGCCAGCGCCGCCGAACGGGACGTGGTCATGAACGCCCGCCGCCGCTGGCCCGCGGTGCGGATCGTCCCGCGCGAGGTCGCGGTGCAGGGGCCGCTGGCCGTCGGGCAGATCATCGACGCGCTGCGCGAACTCGACGGCATCCCCGAGGTGGACGTCATCGTGATCGCCCGCGGCGGCGGGTCGCTGGAGGATCTGCTGCCGTTCTCCGACGAGGCGCTGGTGCGGGCCGTGGCCGCGGCCGTCACCCCGGTGGTCTCCGCGATCGGTCACGAGCAGGACGCGCCCCTGCTCGACTTCGTCGCGGACGTGCGGGCGTCCACGCCGACGGACGCGGCCAAGCGGGTGGTCCCGGACGTGGCCGAACAGCTCACGCTGGTGACGACGCTGCGTGGCCGGGCCCGGCGGGCCGTCGAGCAGCGCCTGGACCGGGAGGAGCGCTGGCTGGCCGACCTGCGCGGCCGCCCGGCGCTGGCCGCGCCCGGGCGTGAGCTCGACCGTCACGACGAGCACATCCAGGCGCTGCGCTTCCGTGGGCGGCGCTGCGTGCTCCACCGGCTGGAGCGGGCCGAGCAGGAACTGGCCCACGCGTCGGCCCAGTTGCACGCGCTGTCACCAGCGGCCACCCTGGACCGGGGATACGCGCTGGTACGCAGAGCCGCCGACGGATCCGTCGTGCGCGACCCCGGCCAGGCCGGCCCCGGGGACGCGCTGACCATACGGGTCGCGGGCGGCTCCTTCCCCGCGACCGCTGGCGCGCCGACGCGGACCGACATCCCGGCCTGAGCCGGGAATCCGCCCCGTTCGGGAGGTCCGCCCGAGCCGGGAAGCCGGCACCGGCCGGGTGGAGCGGGGCGGGGGCTCCGGGCCCGGGCCCGGGCCCGGGCCACGAAAAAGATGATCGAAAAGCTTTCGGCCGGCCGGGGCGGTGGGAATCATCGTCAGGTGCCACCGCCGCCGCGCGCCCACCAGGGCATCAGGAAAACTCGGTAAACCAACCGGGGACGACGCAATACATCCGGTCAGCTTCGGACGGTAGTCGTCAGACTATTTCCTGGATCATGGCACGTTCCTTCACACCCGTGGTGCTATGATTTCCAGCGGAAGATTTCAAACGTCCGTCAGCGGGCCGGGGGGCAGCGCGATCATGGTTTTTCGCACCGCCGACGGCCCACATCCCCGGGCCCCTGGGAGGAAAACATTGGCGCGACCAGTGCTGGCGCGCTCGTGTTCAGCCGGTGGAGAAGTTTCTCGCCAGCCACCCCGGAGCCCCTCGGCGCCACAATCCCGACACGATCACTATCGTGCCGGTGAATCAACGGGGCAGCGCAACGGAAACAATCCGCGCACATCGCGGCCCGGCATGGCCAACCGGAGAAACAAAACCACCACCCGGGGCCGGGCATGACCGAAAGTTTCTCCGTCCTGCCCGTGCTGATGTTCCACAGTATCGGCAACGGCGCCAGCGCGGCATTTCGTCGATGGCAGGTCCCGCCGGCGCTGCTCGTCGAGCAGCTAGCCTGCCTGAGTGCGGCCGGCTACCAGTTGCTGGGCCTTTCCGAAGCGCTTTCCCAACCAGCCGGGAAACATGTCGCGATCACCTTCGACGACGCTTTCGCGGATTTCTCCACGCACGCCGTCCCGGCACTGCGGCAGGTGGGCGCCGGAGCGACCCTCTACGCCCCCACCGCCTACGTGGGCGGCCGGGCGACCTGGCTGTCGGCCTACCCGGAGGGCGCATCCCCCCTGCTGGCCTGGTCCGACCTGCGGGATCTCCACGCCGCCGGCTACGAGATCGGCTCGCACGGCCACCGGCACACCGACCTCGACCTGCTGGCCGGCCCCGAACTGCGCCGTGACGTCGAGACCAGCCGCCGCCTGCTCGGAGCCGAGCTCGGCTCTCCCGCCCGGAGTTTCTGTTACCCGTTCGGCTATCACACACGAGCTGTCCGCGCGGCCGTGGCGGACGCCGGTTTCGCCTCCGCCTGTGAGGTGGGATACCGCATTCACCGCCGTGACACGTCCCCGTTCTCGATAAGCCGGCTGATAGTCACCGGCTCGACGAGCCCGGAACAGGCCCTCGCGCTGGTCCGCGGTGGCCAGCCCGGGGTTGTTCCGTACCTGCGACGTGGCACCCGGACCCCGTGGCGTGCTTTCCGGGCCGCCCGGCGCGGCCTGCGCGCGCGCCAGGAGCCGGCCGTCCAGGAACAACCATGACCGGTTTACCGGAAGCCCGCCCGCCGGCCGGCCGCACCAGCTGGCCGGAAGACGGCGCGGACGCCGTCCCGTTCACGCCGTCCCGAGGCCCCGAACGTCCGTGGAGAAAACCGTGACCAGTGTCAGTGTCGTGGTGTGCAGTCATCTCGTGGCACGATGGCCGCAACTCATGAACGCTCTCGACTCGCTCCAGGACCAGAAACTACGCCCGGAACGTGTCGTCGTAGTCGTGGACGGTGACGACGAGCTGCTCGCCCGGCTGCGTGAGCGGGCCGGTGCCGAACTCGTCCTCAGCACCGGGGGGCGTACCGGGCTGTCCCATGCGCGTAATGTCGGTATTGCCGCGGTCGACAGCGAGTTCGTGGCATTTCTGGACGATGACGCGGTCGCCGATCCGTCCTGGCTGTCATCTCTCGTGCAGGTCGCGACCGCCGGCCCCGACATTCTGGGAGTCGGCGGCTGGGTGACCCCTGACTGGGGCGGTGAGAAACCCGGCTGGTTCCCGCCCGAACTGCTCTGGACGGTCGGTTGCAGCCACCAGGGCCTACCCACCCAGCAGACTACCGTGCGTAATGTTTTCGGTGGCTGCGCCCTGTTCCGGCGGAGCGTGTTCACCACCGCCGGCGGTTTCGACACCCGCCTGGGCCGGCAGCTCAGGGGAGCGTCGGGCTGCGAGGAAACGGAGCTGTGCGTCCGCGCCGCCGCCCTGATCCCGGACGGCCGGTTCGTGCATGAACCGGCCGCGGTCATCCATCATCAGGTGCCCGCCCAACGGCAGCGTCCCTCGTACGTCGTGCGCCGGTGCTGGGCGGAAGGCGCGTCAAAGGCCACGCTCCGGCGTTTGTGCGCGGGCTACCGCACGCCGGCACGCGGCCCGCTCGGCCCTGAACGCGACTTCGTTCTCAAGGTGCTGCCACGCGGGGTGCGTGGCGGTCTCGGGGCCTTTCTCCGGGGACGCCCGGCGGGCCTCGCACGGGCCGGCATGATCGTCGCGGGAACCGGGACGACCATCCTGAGCTTTCTGCTCGCCGTGATCCGTACTGCCTTCTCCCCCGCGCGGGCGGCCGGCCGCCGCCCGGTCCTCCCGGCCACCGGTCCTACACCGCCGGGCGCGCCGGCCACCGGCACCGTCACCGGCACCACCCGGGCCCCGGCTCCCCCGGATTCCCCGAACGCCGCGGATTCCCCGGCTGCCGCCGGCGCTTCCGGTGCTTCCAGCGCTTCCGGTGCTTCCGGTGCTTCCGGCGAGGACAGCCCGTCGCCGGCAGCGAACCCGGCCGCAGAGGCCACTACGCCCAACATCCACACCCTCTCGGCCTGAACCCGGCCTGAACCGGTCGTCAGACCGGTCGCTGACTGGCCCTGCCGGCGAACATGCCAGCAGGGCCAGTCAGCGGTTCCAGACCTCGAAGACGGCGTCCAAGCCGAGGTGCGCAAGCCGCACGGGGTGACAGAGCGGAGCTGACGGCCGCGCCAACGGGGCCGCCAGCCGTTCGACCGTGCCGGCCTGGGCGCACAGGGGGAAAGAGACCAGCGGCCTGGGTCAGGAAGCGGCCTGGAGGCGGTCGGCGGCCGCGGCGATCTCGGCGCGGAGGGCATCCTTGAGCGGGGCGGGAGCGAACGAGTGCTCCACCGCGGCCGCGGCCAGATCGACCACCTGGTCGCGGCGCAGCCCCAGGCTGCGCAGCGCGTGCAGGTATTCGTCACGCAGCGTGGTACCGAACATGGGTGGATCGTCGCTGTTGAGACTGACCGGCAGCCCCAGTTCGATCATCGTGGGCAGCGGGTGGTCCGGATAGCCCGCGACGACCCCGGTGCGCAGGTTCGACGTCGGGCACACCTCCAACGGGATGCGGTGTGCCCGTAGATGATCAACGAGGGCCGGGTCGTCGAGGGCCCGGATGCCGTGGCCGATGCGCTCGGCGTGCAGGTACTCGAGGGCGTCCCAGACGGTGCGCGCCCCGGTGGTCTCGCCGGCGTGGGGGACGCGGTGCAGCCCGGCGTCCCGCGCGACGGTGAACGCCTCGGCGAACTGCGGGCGGGGCACACCGGCCTCCGGCCCGCCGAGACCGAGCGCGATCACGGACTCCCGACGGCTCAGCGCGAACTCGACGGTGCCCTCGGACGCGGGGCGCAGGTCCATGCCCGGCAGGCCGGGAATATCGGTCACCCACCGCACCTGGATGCCGGTCTCCCGCTCGGCGTCCAGGCGGCCCCGCTCGATGCCGCCGAAGAGCTCGTCGGCGTCGATGCCACGCCCGATATGCAGGAACGGCGTAAAAGTGATCTCGGCATACCGGACCCCCTGGCCGGCGAGCCCCAGCGCGGTCTCCCTGGCGAGGACGGCGAAGTCGTCAGCGTCCCGCAGCACCCGGACGGCGGCCAGATACACCTCGATGAAGTGGTCGAAGTCGCGGAACTCGTAGAACTTCGTCAGGCTCTCGATGTCGGTGGGCAGATCGTCCACCCCGTGGCGGCGCGCCAGGGCGAGCAGGGTCCGCGGACGCATGGATCCCTCAAGATGGACGTGCAGCTCCACCTTGGGCAGCGCGTCGACGAACTCCTCGTCACCGAGCTCTTCCGCCACGTTCCGCCCTGTCACGCCCGACCCCTTCCCGGCCCGCCCGCCGGCATCACCGACACTCATCGGCTGCCGCCCGCACGACCCACACAACACCACACGGTCCGTACGGGCGCCACCACCCCGCATGCCGGCGGACGACCGCCCCGGCACACCCGTCCCACCAGACAGAACCGCACAGCCCCTTCCCCCGCTGCCCCTTCACCGGAACGAGTGTGTAAGTGGCTGCCAGAGCGGCCACTTACACACTCGTTACCATGCTTGCCGGGACTGTCAGAGGATCTTCCGGCAGCTGCCGACGACGGGGCCTCCACCTGTGGAAACGGCTCGCTGACGCTGGGTGTTACATCGTCCCTCGGGCGCTCCCCGGCTGCCCTCCCGGGGAGGGGCGGCGCTGCTCTGGGGCGGGCAGGCTGGGGCGGGAGGCCGACAGATGTGAGGAGGCTCGATGCCGGAACCGGACAGCGCGGTGCCGCCGGACAGCGCAGCATCAGCAGGGACAGCACAGCGCCGGACAGCGCCGGCGCGGCAGACAGCGCTGACATACGAACGGGCCCGGTCGGAGCTGGAGGAGGTCGTCCGCCGGCTGGAAGCCGGGGGCACCACCCTGGAGGAGTCGCTGTCGCTGTGGGAACGCGGCGAAGAGCTTGCGAAGGTGTGCCAGGCGTTCCTGGAGGGAGCCCGCGCCCGCCTCGACGGCGCCGTCGAGGCCGCCGGTGCCGACGCGGCCGCGGATCCGGGCGCCCACTGAGAATCCAGGCGCCCCTGACGCCAGACGCCCGCTGACGCCAGGCTCACCCGCTGGCGCGCGGCCTGCTGACGCGCGGCCTGCTGACGCGCGGCCTGCTGACGCGCGGCCTGCTGACGCGCGGCCTACGGCGCGGCGTGCGGGCGTAGCGACGCCGCCAGCGCCCCCAGGTCGGCGGCGGACGCCCCGCCCTTGCCACCGCCGTCGGAGACGATCAGCACGACGTCACCGGTCTGGCGGGTCAGCGCCAGATGGCCGGCGTCATCCCGTCTTTCCTGCCAGGACGTTCCGGCGAGCTCGACGGTCCCCGTCACGGGCCGGTCCCCCAGGACGCGTTTGACCGCGTCCCGGGCGTTGCTCTCGTTGAGCTGCGCGTATGTCCTGTCGTCCGGGCGGTCGACGACGTACCCGATCGTCAGCTCGACCGTTCCCGGCTCGGTGTCCGACAGCCCGGAGGCCCGGACCGAGGTGGCCCTCCAGTGGCCGGGCAGGCCGGTCGGCGCCAGGACACCGAAGGGCGCCGACCGCGCGAACGCGGCCACCGGGGCGGCCGTGTCCACCGGGCGCACCGGGTCGCCGCCGCCTCTGGGCATGAACAGCGCGACCAGCAGCACCCCGGCCATCACCACTCCGAGGGACAGCGCCATGTCTCGGATCGTTTCCTGACCGCGTCGTCGTGCCATCGTTCCATCCTGCCGTCCCCGGGACGCGGCCCGACGGGACAGTCGGCCCGCTCGGTCCCTGTCTCGTCCGTGGCGATCCCGTACCGATCATCGTCGGACGGTGGCCCGCGCGCCCGGCCGGCCACCCGTCATGACGGTGGACGGCGGTGGGCCGGGCTGCCGGCGCCCCGGGGCCACAGCCGCGACAGCCGCACACCGGATTCAGGAAACATCATCGATAAAATAATTCCCGGACGCCTGTCGAAGCACCGCCCGTCGAAGCACCGCCCGGCTGAAGTGCGGCCCTGTTGAGGAACGGCCTGGACGTAAGCCAGATAACAGCGTGTCCTCCGGCCAGGCCGAACGCCTGGCGGCGGCCGTCGGTAAACAATAGATGGGCGTCCGGCACGCCCCCTCCGCGTGCCGGACGCCCATACGTGGAGTTGGACGTATGTCCGCCGGTCAAGGTTGCACCAAGTAAGACGATCTAGATGTCACGCACCTGACATTGGCATTCTGAGGACTACCGTCCCAAAAGCGGCGCGATCATATTTCCGTACCGGCCGCCCCGCCGGAGCCAGGTGCCGGTGGGTATCCGCCCGGGTACCGGCCGGCCCCGCCGGACCAAGCGGCCAGGGCACCGCGCGGCCCACACCGGCACCGCGCGGCCCACACCGGCCCCGCGCGGCCACACCGGACGTGACCGGCCACACCGGACGTGACCGGGTGACGTCCGCCCCGCGGCCGGCGGGCCGCCGGTGGCCCGCCGGCTATCGGTGGGCGGATTCACTCATGTGCAACTAGTCTCACTTCCGTGGCAGCCGAAAGCGCGAACCTTCCTGACCCGCTCGTCGTCCAGGGGCAGGCACCCGACCGCAACCTCGCCCTCGAGCTCGTCAGAGTGACCGAGGCGGGGGCCCTCGCGGCCGCCAGATGGGTCGGGCGCGGTGACAAGAACGGCGCCGACCAGGCCGCCGTGGACGCCATGCGACGGCTCGTCGGCACGGTGTCGATGCGGGGCGTCGTCGTCATCGGCGAGGGTGAGAAGGACGAGGCCCCCATGCTCTTCAACGGCGAGGAGGTCGGCTCGGGCGAGGGCCCCGAGTGCGACGTCGCCGTCGACCCGGTGGACGGCACCACCCTCACCGCCAAGGGCATGAACAACGCGATCTCCGTGATGGCGGTGTCCGAACGCGGGTCCATGTACGACGCGAGCGCCTGCTTCTACATGGAGAAGCTCGTCACCGGCCCCGAGGCCGCCGACGTGGTGGACATCACCGCACCGGTCGAGGACAACATCCGGGCCGTCGCCAAGGCCAAGAGCGTGCATCCGCGGGACGTGACCGTCGTCGTCCTGGAACGCCCGCGCCACGTCCAGCTGATCGAGCAGATCCGCGCGGCCGGCGCCCGGGTGAAGCTCATCTCCGACGGGGACGTCGCCGGCGCGGTCATGGCGGCCTCCGCCGACACCGGCGTCGACCTGCTGCTCGGCATCGGTGGCACCCCCGAGGGGATCATCAGCGCGTGCGCGGTGACCTGTCTCGGCGGTGTCATCCAGGGACGGCTGTGGCCGCGGGACGACGCCGAGCGCACCAAGCTCGCCGACGCCGGCCACGATCTTCGGCGCGTAC
>NZ_CAKKTL010000056.1:20388-27521 GCF_920664355.1 Protofrankia sp. CiP1_Cm_nod2 | reverse complement strand
GCCGAGCCGCCCGCCGGTAGGCGGCCACGATCTGGGCCTGGGAGGCTGCCGGCGGCACACCGAGGACGTCGTAGAGTGAGAGCGGCGCCACGAGTCATCTCATACCCGGCCAGCGCGCCTGATCCCGGAGGTCACATGGATCTGCAGCTCGCCGGGCGGGTCGTCCTCGTCACCGGGGGCTCCGACGGGCTGGGGGCGGCCGTCGCGCGTGCCCTCGTCGCCGAGCGGGCGCGGGTGGCGATCTGCGCCCGTGACGAGGCCCGCCTGAAGCTCACCGCGGACGAGCTGCGCGCCGCCGGCGGGGACGTCCTTGCCGTACCGGCGGACGTCACCGACGTCGACGCGCTGGACCGTTTCGTCACCGCGGCCCACAGCCGGTGGGGCCGGGTGGACGCGATCGTCAACAACGCCGGCCGGTCCGCGGGCGGGGAACTGGCCGCCGTCACCGACCAGCAGTGGCAGGACGACCTGGAGCTGAAGCTGTTCGCGGCGATCCGGCTGTCCCGGCTGGCGCTCGACCATCTGCGCGCCTCGGACGCCGCGGCGGTGGTCAACGTGCTCGCGACGGCGGCGAAGGCACCGCCGGCGGCGTCGCTGCCGTCCTCGGTGTCCCGGGCCGCCGGGCTGGCGCTGACCAAGGCGCTCGCCGGCGAGTGGGGCCCGCACGGGATCCGGGTCAACGCGGTGCTGGTCGGCCTGGTCGAAAGCGGCCAGTGGGAACGGCGGGCCGCCACCACCGGCACCCCCGTCCGGGCGTTGTACGAACGGATGGCGCGTGACGCGCGGATACCGCTGGGCCGCGTCGGCCGGGCTACGGAGTTCGCCGACGTCGTGACCTTCCTGCTCTCGCCGCGCAGCTCCTACGTGACCGGGACCGCGCTCAACGTCGACGGCGGCCTGTCCCCGGTGGTGTGACCACCCCGCCGGCCGGCGGCGCTGTCAGCCGGTGGCGATGAGGACGGCGGCGACGACCACCCCGAGGACGGTCACGGTCGCGCGCAGCGCGGCGGCCGGCAGCAGCCGGGCGGCCCGCGCGCCGAGCACCCCGCCGACGCCGGAGGCCAGCAGCAGGACGGCGGCGAACCCCCAGGCGACCCGCGCGCTCACCACGAACACGGCGATGCCCACCGCGTTGACACCGAACGACAGCAGGGTCTTGGACGCGTTCGTGCGCTGGAGGCCGTCCGGCATGAGGATGCCCAGGACGCCGAGCAGCAGCACGCCGAGGCCCGCGCCGAAATAGCAGCCGTAGGCCCCGGCCACGAACACCCCGGCCCGGGTCGGCCAGGTCACAGCCACCCCACAACCACCCCGTCGCCGGGCCACTGCCTGCCCGCTGGCCCGTCGCCGGGCCACGATGGCGGCCAGTCGCGGCTGGCCGGCGAGCAGCAGGCAGGCCACCAGCACCAGGTAGGGAACGACCACCCGGAAGGAGCCCGCCGGGGCGGCCAGCAGCACGACCGCCCCGGCCAGCCCGCCGAGCAGCGCCGGGCCGGCCAGCGCCCGCAGCCGGGCGGCCTGCCCGGTCAGCTCCCGGCGGTAGCCGAACGCGCCCCCGGCGTATCCGGTGACCAGCCCGACCGAGCAGGTGACGTTCGCGGTGAGCGCGGGCATCCCGGTGGCGAGCAGCGCCGGGAATGCGATCAGGGTCCCGCCGCCGGCCACCGCGTTCACCGCTCCGGCCAGCAGGCCGGCGGCCGCGACGCCCACGGTGTCCAGGACTCCCATGACACGCACGCTCTCACGGCCATACCCGCGGCAGGCCGCCGTTCTCCTCGTCCGGACATGTGCTCTTCTCGTCCGGACGGGTGCTCTTCGGCTACACAGGTGGGGTGGCTGCTTCCGAGACGTTGAGGATCACAGGCCCGGTGCTGGTCGGCCCCGAGGAGGTCCGGGACGGGCTGTGGGCCGTGGACGGCAGGATCACGTTCACGGCCCCGACCGGCGCCCGCGCCGCCGGCGCGCGCACGGTGCCGGGCTGGGTGCTGCCCGGCCTGGTGGACGCGCACTGCCATGTGGGGCTGGACGCCCACGGCGCGGTCGACCGGGACACCGCCGAGCGGCAGATCCGCACCGACCGGGACGCGGGCACGCTGCTGATCCGGGACGCGGGCTCGCCCGCGGACACCCGCTGGGTGGACGACCGCGAGGACCTGCCCCGGCTGGTCCGGGCCGGCCGCCACATCGCCCGGACGAAACGGTACATCCGTAACTACGCCGTGGAGATCGAGCCGGCGGAGCTGGCCGCCACCGTCACCGAGCAGGCCCGCCGGGGCGACGGCTGGGTGAAGATCGTCGGTGACTGGATCGACCGGGGCACCGGGGATCTCGCCGCCTGCTGGCCGCGTCAGGCGGCCGAGGCCGCGATCGCGGCGGCCCATGCCGCCGGCGCCCGGGTCACCGCGCACTGCTTCGCCGAGGACTCCCTCGCCGACCTGGTCGAGGCCGGGATCGACTGCGTCGAGCACGCGAGCGGGCTGACCGCCGAGACGATCCCCCTCTTCGTCGAGCGCGGCGTCGCCATCGTGCCGACCCTGGTCAACATCGCCACCTTCGAGGGCATCGCCGCCGGGGCGGCGGAGAAGTTCCCCGCCTACAGCGCGCACATGCGGGCGTTGCACGCCCGCCGCTACGACACCGTCCGCCAGGCGTACGAGGCGGGCATCCCGATCTATGTCGGCACGGATGCCGGCGGGTCGCTGCCGCACGGCCTTGTCGCGGACGAGGTCGCCGAGCTGGTCCGGGCCGGGCTGCCCCCGGTGGCGGCCCTGTCGGCGGCGACCTGGGCCGCGCGCGCCTGGCTCGGTTTCGCCGGGCTGGCCGAGGGGGCGCCGGCGGATCTCGTCGTCTGTTCGGAGGACCCGCGGGTGGACGTCCGGACGCTCGCCGAGCCGTTGCTGGTCGTCGTGCGTGGCCGGGTGGTGGCGGGCAGGGGCGCATGACGCAGGCGTCCGGGCAGCCGGTGGAAGTACGTTTCCGAGGTCGGGTTCCCGACGTGGGCAAAGCCGTGTTCTCGGGCACAACATCGGGAAGAAGAAGCCCGGCGCAACCACGTCGAAGGAGTTCTCCGATGTTCACACGCCCCCGGTGGACGCACGTGGCCCTCCCGTCCAGCGATATCGACGCCTCGATCGACTTCTATACGAGGATGACTCCGCTCGTGGTGGTCGCGACCCGTCAGGACGTCGCCGGCCGCAGCGCGTGGCTGTCCAACGACCGGCAGTGGCAGGACCCGTTCGTGCTGGTCCTGGCCGAGTTCAACGCCGAGCGTGGGCACCGGCAGCCGACGATGACCCCGTTCGCGCACATCGGGATCGAGGTGACGCAACGCGCCGAGATAGACGCGATCGCCGACCGGGCGAGAGCCGCGGGCTGCCTGCACTGGGAGCCGCAGGACCTGCCCGACCCGGTCGGCTACGTCTGCGCGGTGACCGACCCGGACGGGAACGTGATCGAGTTCAGCCACAACCAGAAGGTGTTCCAGACCATCCGCGAGCTGTGGGGCCCCGCCGCGCGCGCCCACAGCAACGGTGTCAGATAAGCCACCAGCCGGCCGCCAGGCAGCCGGAGCCGGTAGCGTCCGGGACTTGTGGCGAGACCCGGGCACAAGGAGAGGCATTACGGTGGGCGGCTGGGCTGGCTGCGCGCCGCGGTGCTCGGCGCGAACGACGGGCTGGTGTCGACGGCGAGCCTGATGCTCGGGGTGGCCGCCTCGTCGGCGTCCCGGACGGCCGTGCTGACCGCGGGCCTTGCCGGGCTGGTCGCCGGGGCGGCGTCGATGGCCGCCGGGGAGTTCGTCTCGGTGAGCTCCCAGAAGGACGCCGAACGCGAGGACCTGGCCACCGAGGCCGCGGAGCTCGCGACCGACCCCGACGCGGAGCTGGAGGAGCTGGCCGGTATCTACGTCCAGCGCGGGCTGAGCCCCCGGCTCGCGCGGGAGGTGGCCGTGGAGCTCAGCCGCACCGACCCCCTCGCCGCGCACGCCCGTGACGAGCTCGGCCAGTCGCCGCAGAGCGCCGCCCGCCCGGCGCAGGCCGCCGGGGCTTCGGCGCTGAGCTTCGCCGTGGGCGCGGCGCTCCCGCTGGTGGCACTGCTCGCCAGCTCCGGCACGGCCAGGGCCGTGTTACTGGTTGTGATCACCGAGGTGGGGCTGGCGCTGCTCGGCGTCACCGGCGCCGCGCTCGGCGGCGCGAGGCGGGCGCGGGCGGCGGTCCGCGTCGTTCTCGGCGGATCGGCCGCCATGGCCGTGACGGCCGCGGTGGGCGCCCTCGTCGGCACCACCATCGGCTGAGCCCATGGCGGCTGGGCCCGGTGGCGGCGCCTGTTCCGTCCGCGACGATCACCTGGTGTGGTCGCGCTGATGCACGACAGGAGCGCTGCCGGCTAAAGTGCTGGTTATGGCAGGACAGACCCGGCAGGGACGGTATGCGCAGGAGGAACGGCGGGAGCTCAGTGACCTCCTGCTGGAGCTCGGTCCCGACCAGCCGACGCTGTGCACCGGTTGGACCACTCGCGACCTGGCCGCCCACCTGGTCGCCCGGGACCGCAAGCCGCAGACGCTGCCCGGGCTCGCGATACCGCAACTGCACAAGATCACCGAGCGCGTCGAACGGGCCACCAGGGAGTCGCACTCCTATGAGGATCTTGTCGCGCTGGTCCGCAAGGGCGCGCCGGTATGGCACCCGGCCCACGTCGCGCTGGTGGACGAGATGATCAACCATGTCGAGTACTTCGTCCACCACGAGGACGTCCGGCGGGCGCAGCCGGACTGGAAGCCGCGGGATCTCGACGTCGCCGAGCGGGACAAACTGTGGAAGGCGCTGAAGATGGTCGGCAAGCTCGGCGTCCGCAAGTCCCCGGTCGGCGTCGTGGCGGAGCGTACCGACGGGGAGGGACGGCAGGTGCTGCGCTCCGGCGGCCGGCAGGTCGTGCTTGCCGGCGCGGCCCCCGAACTGCTGCTCTACGCCTTCAACCGCCGGGAGCAGGCCCTCGTGGACATCCGCGGCGACGACACGGCCATCGCCGACTTCCGGGCCGCCCCCTCCGGCCTGTAAGTCAGTCCCCGTCCGCGTAGAGATCCTTGAACGGCCAGGGCCGGATCGTCGATGTTCCAGAAACGCGTGGCCAGCGGATAGTCGAACGGGCGTACCACCAGTTCGAGACCGGCTCTCCCGCACAGCGGGGCGTTGCAGGCGAGCATCTTTCCCATCACCGACATGGCCGAGCCGCACAACAGGAGCGCGATGCTGTTGCCACCGGAGACCGCCCGGTCGATCTCCCGCTGAAGAATCGACGGGAGTTCGGGGGACACTGTGCTCAGATACGGGAATTCGTCGATCACAACTGGTCCGGGCCGGCCGCCGGCCACCGAGAACAGGTGGACGATCGCTTCGTCCCAGTTGGCGAACCGCTGGGGCACCGGCGTACGTGTGTGCTCGGCCAGAGCCTCGGCGAAGAGGCGCAGCGACTCCGCCTGCGTCGCCCGGGTGGCCCCGAAGTACAGGCCCGGTGTCTGGCGGGCAAGAGCCTCCAGCAGGAAGGTCTTCCCCTGGCGCCGCCGCCCGCTGACCACGCCTGGTTACGACACGAACTTCCAGATGGCGCTCTCCGGAAGCGGCGGCAGCGTGGGCAGCTCCTCTTCGTCCCAGGTTTCGAAGAGAAGGTCGATTGCCCGGGCCAGGGAGACCGTCTCGCCGCGGTACAGCCTCAGTACCGATTCCTCGTACTGCCTGGCGAGTGAGGGTGCGGCCAGCTCCTCGTGGACGAGCAGGTCGAACTCGACGATATCGGTCCTGGTCGTGCGCACGGAACGGATCCGATGGGCCTCGTTCTGATCCACCTGCCCGAGTTCCCACAGGCGGCGCGCCAAAGTGGACATGTCGACGCGGAAGGCGCTTGCGGCCCTGACCACGGCGGTGCGAAGGTCATCGCCGCGCTCCCGCAGTTCGGCCCAGGTGCGGTGCAGCCCGGCCGCGGGCAGCAGGACGGCTCGGGCGAACCGGTCGAGCCGGGTTTCCCATGCGTTGTCGTCGTCCTGCTCGGCGATGCGCCAGTCGACCGTGTATTCGTCGGCGAACAGATAGTGGCCCAGTGCGTGCGCGAGAGCCAGCCGCCGCCGCCCTACCCGGAGGTGACCGTTGACGATGGCGATGCCACCGCGGGCCAGCAGGATCGACGCGGCGTCCGCGGCGTCCGGCCCCAGATCGAAGGAGAAGGCCAGCAGACCGAGCCGGCCTACGCGCGCGGATATGTCCAGGAAGGGCTCGGCGCCGTCAAGACCGAGAAGCTGGCGTACCTGTGAGGCACAGCGTTCCGCCTGGATGCCTCCGCCTGCCCGGCTGGTCGGCTTCCTGCCCCGACCCACGGCCCGCGGAACAGCTCGTGTTCCGCGGAACACTCGTGCCCCGCGGAACACGAGTGGGGGAGCCGCTACCGGAGGGCGGGCTGGGCCGTGGCATCAAGATGATCGAGTAGTTTCGCGATGTTCTCCGCCGGGACGGGGGTCCAGTCCCAGACGTCCACGCCTACGTTGATCTGCCGGTCGTGGATCTGCCAGGCGTCGTGCACGTGCCCGCACAGCAGCGGGCGGCCGTCGTCCTCGGGGCGGCGGTCGGCGTAGCGGTCCCGCTCCGTGTGGTCGCCGTGGTACGGGAAGTGCGCCAGCGTGACAATATGATCACCAATGCGGTGGTCCCGCACGACTCCGTCCGCGTGGACGTGGGTGAAACCCGCGTCGATGTAACGCCGGACCTGGCCGGTGTGCCGGCGGTGCCCGGACCAGCAGGCATCGTGATTTCCCGCGACGAGAATCTTGTGGCCGTTCAGCCCGGCGACCGGGCCGAGTTTCGTCGGCGTCAGGGAGACGTCCCCGAGCACCCACACCGTGTCCTCGGGTGCCACGACGGCATTCCACCGCCGCACCAGGCCGGCGTTCATCGTCTCGACGTCGGGCCAGGGGCGGGAGGCATAGGTCAGAATGTTCGTGTGGCCGAAGTGGAGATCAGCCGTGTACCACGTCGTCACAGCTTTCCTCTTCCGTGCTTCTCGCACTGTCGCAATCGGTTCCCTGTATCTGGGCCGGCGTTTCTCCGGCCTGGTCGTCCGTCCGCCAGCCGTACACGGTGAAGCCGGCA
>NZ_CAKKTL010000056.1:17628-19830 GCF_920664355.1 Protofrankia sp. CiP1_Cm_nod2 | reverse complement strand
CAGCCGGCCATGACGGATGAATCGATCATAGCGGACGCCGGCCGTCAGCGGCCATGGGCCGCCGGGCGGTGCCGGGCGGCTGCCCATGGCCGCTGACGGCCGGTGGTGCTCCGGGATTTCAGGCCGCGGCCTACGCCTGGGCGGCGACGATTACTTTGCGCAGCGCAATCGGTGGTGGGCCGCATATTTCGGCCAGCTGGGCGATCCGTGCCCGGTGCTCGCGCTGTTGTGCCCGGGTGAGCACGGTCCTCAGCCGGGCGGCGGCGGCAAGCGCGACAACGGCGGCGTCGTACGGGTCGACACGCGCTGGCGGGACGCCGTCGTGTACCACCCGGCCGGCGTTGGCGTGCAGTTCCCTGACAACGCGCGGATCCCGCACGGTTATCGCGTCCGCGGGGAACAGGTGGAGTATCCGGCGTGGCTCCACGCGAATCCAGCCGGCAGTCTCCAGCTGGTCCCGCACCGCTCGTACGGCCGGACGGGCCTCCCGGCGGATCCAGTATTGCCACGAACGTGGCCGCGATGATCCGGTGATCTGCTTCAGGATGCCTGCCAGCAGCGGATCCACATCCCGGACGCGGCCCGTCGCCGCCGATGGCGGAATCACCCGCGCCCTGCCCTTCACGTCGCTGAGATGGCCGGTGAGAAACAGGTCGGTAAGCGCCGCGGCGCGCAGCAGGTAGCCGAGGTACAGGCGGCCGGTCAGCCGCTGTCTGTCGATATCGTAGGAAGCCAGGTAGAGCCGCGCCGGCAGGGATTCGGGGAGGTTCACCGCTGTGTCCTTCCTTGGCCGTGCTCTTTTTGGTCATGCTCTTCGTCGGTGTCCGGGCCGGGCTTCGGGGGGCGTCCGCGGCGCGGGAGGCGTCCGACGTCCTCGGGCAGCCGGCCGGCCTCGGACAGCGCCCGGCGCAGCAGGAACTCGATCTGGGCGTTGGTGCTGCGCAGTTCGGCGGCGGCCCAGCGGGCGAGCGCGTCGTGCACGGCGGGATCCAGCCGCAGTAGGATTTTCTTCCGCTCCGTCACCGGCGACGCTCAGTGGTAGAGCGAGCCGGTGTTCACCACCGGCTGCGTGGACTGCTCGCTGCACAGGACGACCAGCAGGTTGCTGACCATGGCCGCCTTGCGTTCGTCGTCCAGCGCCACGATGTCCTGCCTCGAGCCGGGCGAGGGCGAGCTCGACCATGCCGACCGCCCCTTCGACGATCCGCTGGCGGGCGGCGACCACGGCGCCGGCCTGCTGGCGGCGCAGCATGGCGTGGGCGATCTCGGGGGCGTAGGCCAGGCGGGTGATGCGCGACTCGATGATCCGCACCCCGGCGGACGCCACCCGCGCGGCGATCTCCTCGGAGAGCCTGCCCGTGATCTCGGCGGCGTTCTCCCGCAGCGAGAGGGTGGCGTCGCCGTGATTGTCGTACGGGTAGCTGGTGGCGATGTGCCGCACCGCGGTCTCGGCCTGGGTGCCGACGAACTCGACGAAGCTGTCCACTTCGTAGACGGCCCGTGCGGTGTCCCGCACCTGCCAGACCACCACGGCCGCGATCTCGATCGGGTTGCCGTCCGCGTCGTTGACCTTGACCGTGGTGGTCTCGTGGTTGCGGATCCTGGTCGAGATCTTGCGTCGTCTCGAGAACGGGTTCACCCAGCGCAGGCCGGTCGTGCGGATCGTCCCGGTGTAGCGGCCGAACAGGGACAGCACGCGCGCCTGGCCGGGCGCGACGGCGGTCAGGCCGAACAGCGTCACCGCGCCGCCGAGGACGAGCAGGCTGCCGAGGACGACCAGTACCACGCCGCCGGCGCGGCCGGGGCCGGAAAACGCCAGCACCAGCAGTATCCCGCCGGCGATGGCGCCGGGCCCGAGAAGTAACACCACCGTCAGGCTCAGGGCGAGCGCGGCCCAGCCGGGCACCCCGTTGACGGGCCGCTCCTGGATCTGTGCCACAGGTATCCGCGTGGCCGCTTCGGAGCTCTCGGAGCTCTCGGTGCTCATGGTCGATCCCCCTTGTGTGCCGCTGTCGCCGACAGCCAAATTCTATCAGAGTGATATCACTTTTTGGCGGCGGCGTGACCACGGGGAGACTGAACGAGGAACAGCGGGACGCGGCTGGGAGAGCGGCGCCGGCTCAGGGCCAGTCGATGCCGTCGATGAGCTCCGCGGCGCTGACCTGGAGCAGGCCACTGCGCCCGGTCTCGTCGTACTTGCCG
>NZ_CAKKTL010000056.1:16868-17488 GCF_920664355.1 Protofrankia sp. CiP1_Cm_nod2 | reverse complement strand
TCGACGAGCTGCCAGATCCGCACGGTCCGGTGCAGGGGGTCGGCGACGATCAGCTCGTCCACCCCGTGCGCGGCATAAAAATCGATCTTCGCGTAGGTCTCGTCGTCCGGGGAGACGACCTCGACGGCCACGGCGGCGGTGGGCAGGAACACCCCGCTGGGCCGCCCGCGGTGCAGGCCGCCGTCGGGGACCCGGTAGTTGTCGTGGCGGCCGAGATTGAACGGGCCCGTGCCCACCAGCCCGGCGGCACGCGCGCGAGGGAGCAGCAGAGCGTTCAGCTCGTAGTCGACGCGGCCGTGTTCCGCGGATGGTCCTGGTGCCACGTGATATTCCCCGTCCCACACTTCGTCGAAGGTGTCCTGCCCGAGTGCCTGGCGTCGGGCGATGAACTCGTCGAGAACATGCGGGCGTTCGCCGAGGATCACAGTGCGCACGTCGAAATCATCTCCCAGGTCGGGCTGTCCCAGCTCGGGTTGTTTCCCTGCGGCCTTGTGTTCCTGATCAATGATAGATCGACGCCGTACCGCGATCCATCAGGGTCTTCCGGGGCGCCGTATGCGCCGCGACATATGTCAGCATGCCAGCGCATATGGCGCCCCGGAGAGGTACGGAGTGGCTCT
>NZ_CAKKTL010000056.1:12474-16238 GCF_920664355.1 Protofrankia sp. CiP1_Cm_nod2 | reverse complement strand
CAGTGGTCGGTCAGTGGGCCGCGTTGCCGTTGCCGCGGCGGCGTGCGGCGGGGCTGGTCAGGGACGGCGGCTGGTAGCCGGCGTCCTCCGGGTTGATCGTCGTACCCGGCGGGACGATCTCGTCGATACGGTCCAGCACGTCCGGTGTGAGCGTCACCTTGACGGCGTCGAGCTGGGACTCGAGCTGTTCGAGGGTCCGCGGGCCGATGATCGCCGAGGTGACGGCGGGATGCTCCAGGACGAAGGCGAGGGCCAGGTGGATCAGGGACAGCCCGGCATCCTGGGCCAGCAGGGCCAGCCGCTCGACCGCCTCGAGCTTGGCGACGTTCGCCGGCCGGCTCAGGTCGAACCGGCCGGGGACGAGCGCGCTGCGGCGCGACACCGGCGGTTCGGCGCCCTTGCGGTAGCGCCCGGACAGCCAGCCGCCGGCCAGCGGGCTCCACGGGATCACCGCCAGGCCGTAGCGCTGCGCGACCGGCAGGACCTCCCGCTCGATGCCCCGGGCCAGGATCGAGTAGGGCGGCTGCTCGGACACGACGCGCTCGCGCCCGCGGCGCTCGGCGGTCCACTGCCCCTCGACGATGCCCGACGGCTCGAAGGTCGACGTCCCGATATAGCGGATCTTGCCCTGGTGGACGAGGTCGCTGAGGGCGCCGAGGGTCTCATCGAAGTCGGTGCCCGGCTCGGGGCGGTGGACCTGGTAGAGGTCGATCCAGTCGGTCCGCAGCCGGCGCAGGCTGTTCTCGACCTCGAGGGCGATCCACCGCCGGGAGTTGCCGCGCTGGTTGGGCCGGTCGCCCATCACCCCGTGGAACTTCGTCGCGAGCACCACCTCGTCGCGGCGGCCACCGGCGAGGGCCTTGCCGACGATCTCCTCGGACTCACCCTGTGAGTAGACGTCCGCGGTGTCGATGACGTTGATGCCCGCGTCGAGCGCGCGGTGAATGACCGCGATGCTCTCGTCATGGTCGGGACTGCCCCAGGCGCCGAACATCATGGCCCCGAGTGTCAGCGGACTGACCTGGACTCCGGTTCGTCCGAAAGGGCGAAGCGACACGTGCCCCACGCTCCTCGTGAGATTGGCTCTCCGTTGCGACACAGCCCCCACCGCATCTGCACCCAACCGGTCGGACGGGCCGGTAATTCCCACGTCAGAGGGGTGTCAGAGGGGCAGCTGGTCCAGGGCGCGGAAGATGCGCTCCACCGATACCGGGTAGGCGGTGCGCAGGGTCTGGGCGAACAGGCCGACCCGCAGTTCCTCGATCATCCAGCGAATCCGCTGGAGCTCCTCGCGGTGCGGGCTGTCCGGCGGCGTCCGGTCGAGCAGCCGCCGGTGTTCCAGCGTCACCTGCTCGACCTGCAGCATGCGCTGCCGGTCGCGGTCCGGGTCGGACGGGAGCTTCTCCAGCCGCCGTTCGATCGCGGCCAGGTAGCGGGCGACGTCGGGCAGCCGCTGCCAGCCGGTGGCGCTGACGAAACCCGGATAGACCAGCCCCGAGAGCTGGGAGCGGATGTCGTCCAGCGCCGGTGCCAGCGCGGCGGGGCCGGCGCTCGTCCCCGCCCGCCGGGCGGGCTCCCGCGACCGTGCCGACTGCGCCTGCGGCTGCGGCTGCGGCTGCGTGCGGGCCTGCCAGTCGGCCAGCTGCCCGGTGACGGTGTGCGCCGTGGCGAGGACGCGTTCCACCTTCGTCACCACGTCGAACGCGGTCTCGTCCAGGTCGGCCTGGACGATGCCCCGCAGCTTGGTGAACCCGTCGGCGTCCCACACCGGCCCGCCGGCGGCCGCGATCAGCTTGTCGGCGGCGCAGGCGACGCAGTCGTCGAGCAGCTCGACGACGCCACGGTACGGATGGTGACTCAGCGTCAGTTTAGCCGTGTTGCTCAGCCGCGCGTTGATCTGCTTGACCGGGGACGGCATGTTCAGCAGCAGCAGGCGCCGGCAGCCCGGCCACATGGCCTGGCGCGCCTCGGCCTCGGTGGCGAACACGCGGATCGCCACGCTGCTCCCCTGGTCGACCAGCGCGGGATACGCCCGCGCCGGCCGGCCGGGGCCGGGGCGCTGCCGCTCCACGAGCTGCGGAAGCGCGTCGAAGTCCCAGCCGCGCAGGCCGTCGCGCTCGACGCCGTCGGCCACGGTGCGGACCGCCGCGCGCATCGTCGGCGCCAGCTGGTCGACGAGCGCGGCCAGGTCCTTGCCCTCGGCGAGGGTGTGCTGCTCCTCGTCCACCACCCGGAACGTGATCCTGAGATGGTCGGGCACCCGGTCGAGCTGCCAGGACTCCCGCGGCACCACCACCCCGGTGAGACGCTCGAGCTCGCGTTCCAGCACGGCGAGCAGCGGCCCGTCCGCCGGGGCCACCGCCGCGAGCACCCGCGCGGCGTAGTCGGGCGCCGGCACGAAGCCGCGCCGGATCTGCTTGGGCAGCGAGCGGATCAGCGCGGTCACCAGCTCCGCCCGCAGGCCCGGCACCTGCCAGTCGAAGCCGTCGGAGCTGACCTGGTTGAGCAGCGGCAGCGGGATGCGCACGGTCACCCCGTCGGCGTCCGTGCCGGGCGCGAACTGGTAGGACAGCGCCAGCGTCAGCTCCCCGTGCCGCCAGGCGTCGGGGTAGTCGCGTTCGTCGACGCCGTCCGCGCCGGCCCTGACGAGCATGGGCGCGGAGAACGCCAGCAGGTCCGGCTGGGAGCGGCGGGCCTTCTTCCACCAGCTGTCGAAATGGCGGCCGGAGACGACGTCGGCGGGGATCCGCTGGTCGTAGAAGTCGAACAGGGTGTCGTCGTCGACGACGATGTCGCGCCGGCGGGCCCGGTGCTCAAGCTCCTCGGCGTCGTCGAGCAGCCTGCGGTTGTCGTGGAAGAACGCGTGGTGCGTCTGCCAGTCGCCCTCCACCAGGGCGTGGCGGATGAACAGGTCCCGGCACAGGGCGGGGTCGACCGCGGAGTAGTTCACCCGGCGGGAGGCCACCAGCGGCAGCCCGTACAGGGCCACCTTCTCGAAGGCGACCACGGCGGCCTGCTTCTTCTCCCAGTGCGGTTCGCTGTAGGTGCGTTTCACCAGGTGCGGCGCGAGTGCCTCGGCCCATTCCGGCTCGATGCGCGCGACGGTCCGCGCCCACAGCCGGGACGTCTCGACGAGCTCGGCGGCCACCAGCCAGCGCGGCGGCTTCCGGAAGAGCGCGGAGCCCGGGAAGACCGCGAACCGGGAGCCCCGCGCCCCCTGGTACTCCTGTTTGTCGGCGTCCCTGACGCCGATGTGGGACAGCAGGCCGGCGAGCAGCGCCAGGTGGATGTTCCGCGGGTCGGCTGGGGTGCCGCCGACGGGTATTCCGAGACTTCTCACGACCTGGCGCAGCTGGCCGTGGACGTCCTGCCACTCCCGTACCCGCAGGTAGTTCAGGAAGTCGGCCCGGCACAGCCTGCGGAACTGGTTGCCCGACAGCTGCTCCTGCTGTTCCCGCAGGTACTCCCACATGTTGAGGTAGGCGAGGAAGTCGGACTGCGGGTCGGTGAAGCGGCCGTGTTTCTCCGCGGCGGCCTGCTGCGCGTCGACGGGACGTTCCCGCGGATCCTGGATGGACAGCGCGGCGGCGATGACCATGACCTCGCGGACGCACCCGTTGTCGCCGGCCGCCAGCACCATGCGGGCCAGCCGCGGGTCGAGGGGGAGCTGCGCCAGCTTGCGCCCCAGCGGGGTCAGCCGCATCTGCGCGCCGGCCCGGCCCGGCGTCTCCGGCCTGTCCGGCTGTGCCTGCGGCCTGTCCGGC
>NZ_CAKKTL010000056.1:0-12294 GCF_920664355.1 Protofrankia sp. CiP1_Cm_nod2 | reverse complement strand
TGCTTCGGCGTGCCGGCCGGCTCGACGGCGCCGAGCTCCCGTAGCAGGAGCACGCCGTCGGAGATGCTGCGCGAGTCGGGCGGGTCGATGAAGGGGAAGTCCGCCATGTCACCCAGCCCCAGCGCGGTCATCTGCAGGATGACCGAGGCGAGGTTGGTACGCAGGATCTCCGGGTCGGTGAACGCCGGGCGCGCGCCGAAGTCGTCCTCGGAGTACAGCCGGATGCAGATCCCGTCGGCGACCCGTCCGCACCGCCCCTTGCGCTGGTTCGCGGACGCCTGCGAGACCGCCTCGATCGGCAGCCGCTGCACCTTCGTCCGGTTGCTGTAGCGGGAGATCCGCGCCAGGCCGGGGTCGACGACGTACCTGATGCCCGGGACGGTCAGCGACGTCTCCGCGACGTTGGTGGCGAGCACGATCCGGCGTCCGGTGTGGGGCTGGAACACCCGGTGCTGCTCGGCGGCGGACAGCCGTGCGTACAACGGCACGATCTCGGTGTTCGGCAGCTGCTTCTTCGCCAGGACGTCGGCGGTGTCCCGGATCTCCCGCTCTCCGCTGAGGAAGACCAGGATGTCGCCGGGCCCGGCCGCGCACAGCTCGTCCACGGCGGCGGTGATCGCTTCCGGCAGGTCGCGCTCGATCATCGTGGCCGGGCCGTCACCGCTCTCGCCGTCGGTGCCGGGGCCGGGGCCGGGGCCGGTGCCGGGGCCACCGGCGGCGTCGAAGCCGGCCGGCACGACCAGCGGCCGGTAGCGGACCTCCACCGGGAAGGTGCGGCCGGTGACCTCGATCACCGGCGCGTCCCCGAAGTGGCGGGCGAAACGCCGCGGGTCGATCGTCGCCGAGGTGATGACGACCTTCAGGTCGGGCCGGCGCGGCAGGAGCTGCCGCAGGTAGCCCAGGATGAAGTCGATGTTGAGGCTGCGTTCGTGGGCCTCGTCGATGATCAACGTGTCGTACTGGGACAGCAGCCGGTCGGTCTGGATCTCGGCCAGCAGGATGCCGTCCGTCATCAGCTTGATCAGGCTGTTGTCGCCGACCTCGTCGGTGAACCGCACCTTGTAGCCGACGGTCGCGCCCGGCCGGGCGTCCGGGCCGTCGAGCTCCTCGGTGACGCGTTCGGCCACGGCGCGGGCGGCCAGGCGCCGCGGCTGGGTGTGACCGATCAGCCCGCGCACCCCCCGGCCGAGCTCCAGGCAGATCTTCGGCAGCTGCGTCGTCTTGCCGGAGCCGGTCTCGCCGGCGAGGACCACCACCTGGTGGTCGCGGATCGCGGCGCGGATGTCGTCCCTGCGCTGGCTGACCGGCAGGTCCGGGGGATAGGTGATCCGCGGCACGGCCGCCAGCCGCCGTTGCACGCGCAGCGCCGCCGCCTCGACGTCGGCGGCGATCTCGGCGGCCACCGCCGCGCGGGCCTGGGGGTCGCGTATCCTGCGCGCGCCGTCGACACGGCGTTGCAGGCGGCGCTGGTCACGAACCATCAGATCGGGCAGGCGTTCGGCCAGCTCGGCGAGCGGAGGCATCAGAAGGCAGCGTCCAACAGAGTACGGAGAGCGGGCAAGGGGGCACGAGCATCGGCCGGAAGGCCGGCCGTCCGCCGTCCCCCCGGCATTCCCGGTGTCATGACCTACTATCCCGCACAGCGGGAGCAGATAAGGCGGGGCGGCCTGGGTAGGACATCCGGCGATGGACGTATCCGGAGCACCCGAGACGACGGATGCCGCTGTCGGGGGCGACCCGTTCGGGCCGCTGCCGGTGGCCAGCGCGGTCCTCGACCGGCGGGGCACCGTGGTCTGGTGGAGCCGGGCCGCCGAGCGGATGCTCGGTCATGCCGCCGCGGACGTGCTCGGCCGTGCGGCCACCGCGCTGCTGCACCGGTCGGCGGACGGCACGGCGGTAAGCGCCGGGGCCGGGCGGTGCCAGGCCGACAGCGGCTGGGGAGGACGGCTGCCCGTCGTGCACGCGGACGGCCACCGCATGGACCTCTACGCCCGGGTCTGCCCGATGCTCGGCCCGGACGACGGCTCGAGCTGGCTCGTGCTCGCCTCCGACGACGCGCAGATGCCCTGGTGGATGGTGGACCAGCTGATGCTGGGCGGCATGCTCGCCCAGTCGCCGATCGGCATGGCCCTGCTGGACGAGGAGCTGCGGTACAGGTGGCTGAACGACGCGCTGGCGCGTTCCGGCGGTATACCGCGCAACGCCCGTCTCGGCCGGCGGCTGAGCGAGCTGCTGCCGGGCCTGCCCGCCGAGCGGATCGAGGAACGGATGCGCGAGGTGCTCCGGACCGGAGTGCCGATCATGAATTTCGAGTACCGCGGCCGGACGGTCGCCGACCCCCACCGGGAGCACGCCTACTCCACCTCCTTCTTCCGGCTGGACGACTCGGCCGGGCGGGTCCTGGGGGTGTGCTACATCGTCGTCGACGTCACCGACCGCTGGCGGGCGCAGCAGCGGCTGGCCCTGCTCAACGACGCCAGCGCGCGGATCGGCAGCAGCCTCGACGTCATGCGCATCACCCAGGACCTGGCGGACGTGGCGGTGCCGCGCCTGGCCGACTTCGTCGTCGTCGACCTGCTGGAGTCGGTCCTGCGGGGTGAGGAACCGGCGCAGCCCGTCACCGGCACATCCCGGATCCGGCGGGCGGGGCAGCGCTCGGTGCTCCCCGGGTGCCCGGAGTCGGTCGCGCGGACCGGGGACGTCGTCCAGCCGTCGTTTCCCGCCGCCCGCTGCCTGACCGACGGCCGGCCCGTGCTGGAACCGGTGCTGGACGTCGCGACGAATCCGTGGATCGCGCAGGACCGGCCCCGGTGGGCGAAGATCCGCCGGTTCGGCATCCGGTCGCTGATGGTGGTTCCGATCCGGACCCGTGGCGTCATCATGGGGGTGGCCACGTTCGTCCGGCGGGTGCGCACGGATCCGTTCGACGAGGACGACCTGCTGATCGCGCAGGAGTTCGCCTCCCGGGCCGCGGTGTGGGTCGACAACGCCCGCCGGTACACCCGGGAGCACGCCGCGGCCCTGACCCTGCAGCGCAGCCTGCTGCCGCGCAGCCTGCCCGGCCAGACCGCCGTGGAGGTGGCGTCGCACTACCGGCCCGCGGACGAGAGCGCGGGCGTGGGCGGGGACTGGTTCGACGTGATCCCGCTGTCGAGCGCCCGGGTGGGCCTGGTCGTCGGGGACGTCGTGGGCCATGGGCTGCACGCGGCGGCGACCATGGGGCGGCTGCGCACCGCCGTGCACACCCTGGCCGGTCTCGATCTTCCCCCCGACGAGCTGCTGGCACACCTGGACGACCTGGTCATCCGGCTCGCCGACGAGGAGGAGAACGCCGCGGGCAGCGCCAGCACCGCAGTGCTGGGGGCCACCTGCATCTTCGCGGTGTACGACCCGGTCAGCCGGCGCTGCACGCTGGCGCGGGCCGGCCACCCCCCGCCCGCCCTCGTCAGCCCCGGCGGGACGGTGGACTTCCTCGACCTGCCGGTGGGCCCGCCGCTGGGCCTCGGTGGCCTGCCGTTCGAGTCCACCGAGCTGGAGCTGGGGGAGGGCAGCCTGCTGGCCCTGTACACCGACGGGCTGGTCGAGGGCCGGGGCAGCGACGTCGACGCCGGGCTGGAGCAGCTGCGCGCGGCGCTGGACGGGGCGGACCGCCCGCTGGAGGAGATCCGGGACAGGGTGATCAAGGAGCTGCTGCCCGACCGGCCCGAGGACGACGTCGCCTTCCTGCTCGCGCGCACCCACGCCCTGCGGGCGGAACGGGTCGCCTCCTGGGACCTTCCCGCGGACCCGGCCGTGGTGGCGCTCGCCCGCGCCCACGCGGCCCGGCAGCTGGTCGCGTGGGGGTGCGGCGAGGAGGTGCTCACCATCGAGCTCGTCGTCAGCGAGCTGGTCACGAACGCGATCCGGTACGCCACCGAACCGATCCGGCTGCGCCTCATCCGCGACCGCACGCTGATCTGTGAGGTCTCCGACGGCAGCAGCACCTCGCCGCGCCTGCGGCACTCCCGCACCACTGACGAGGGCGGCCGGGGGCTGTTCCTGGTGGCGCAGTTCACCCAGCGGTGGGGCGCCAGGTACACGTCCAGAGGCAAGACCATCTGGGCCGAGCAGCCGCTGCGCTCGTTCGACACGGGCCTGCCGAGCTGGGGCGGCCTCTGGGACGCCCCGGTCTGACGCTCCCGTGGGCCGGCTGTGGTCCTTGGTTCACCTTCCGAGCTCTGTCGCCGGGGCCGTCCGGGGGTTATCGTCCGTTTCCGTGTGCGATTCACCGCAGCTCGTGGGCTCGTCCGATATCGCAGCCGCGCTGGGCGTGACCCGTCAGGCCGTCGACCACCGGCTCCGGACCGATCCGCGCGCGCCCGCCCCGGCCGCGGTGGTGAACCGTACCGCGACCTGGGGTGGCACCCGGGTCTGGTGGCGCGCCGACATCGACCGCTGGCTCGGCGGCGCCGACCCCGGCCGGTGGGCGAAAATCCCCGGGGGATGCCGGTGAGGCCCCACCCGGGGTGAGCGCCGTGACGGCAGCCCCGGCTGTCCCGGCAGCTCCGGCTGTCCCGGTCAGCCGAGGGAGGCCGTGAGCCGGCGGGCCACGGAGACGACCGGGCCGGGCAGGGGGGCGTAGCCGATCGTCCGGGTGCTCAGCTGCCCCTGGGCAAGGGCGTAGGCGAGGTAGTAGCGCAGGAGCTCGACGTTGTCGTTCCCCCGCGCGCAGACGATCGTGTACGTGACCGCGGACGCCGGGTAGGCGAGCGGGTCGTCCGGCGTGTAGTCGATCGGGAGCCGCAGGTCCTCGCGGCCGGACTGTCCCGGTGCCGCGGCGGACTGTCCCGGTGCCGCGGCGGCCTGGCTCAGCGCCGCGGCGACGCTGGTGCCGTTGGCCGAGACGTACGTGCCGGACGTGGTCCGCAGCGCCGCCGTCGGCAGCCCCTGCTCGGCGGCGAAGGACAGCTCCACGTAGGCGATGCCGCCCGGCCTGTACATGACGCCGGCTGTCACCGCCTCCGAGCCCCTGGCGGCGAGGGAGCTGTCCGGCCAGGACAGCTCCTTGCCGGTCCCGAGGCGCCAGGACGCTCCCACCGTCGCGCTGAGATACCGGGAGAAGATGTCGGTCGATCCGGAGGAGTCCTGGCGGTGGACGGGACGCACTGGCAGGGCGGGCAGTGCGCCGCCGGGATTCTCCGCCGCTATTCGCGGGTCGTTCCAGGTGGTTATCTCGCCCTGGAAGATTCCTGCGACCGTCGCCGGCGACAGCCGCAGGGAGTACGCACCCGGCAGGTTGTAGACGAACACGAGAGCGCCGCCGGCGACGGGGATGTGCAGTGCCCGGCCTGCCGGGGCCGGACCGGACGGTTCGGCGGCCAGGGCTGGTCCGGCTGTTGCGGATGGTTTGTGCGTCGTGGTCGTGATCGACTGGGTACAGCGTTTGTTGGCGTCCTGTTGTTCCCGTTCTGTCAGAACGGCGTCGGAACCGGCGAAAGCCACGTTGCCGGCTATGAAGCGTTGAATACCCACACCCGATCCGACGGGATCGTACGTCACCTGGGCGTCGTGGCAGCGGGTGGTGAAGTCGCTGATCCACCGGGCCTGCAGGTTCTGCTGGAAGGTGGCGCCCGCGCCGACCAGCTTCCCCGCGGCGCACTGCGGATCCGGGCTGGCCCCGGTGGCCCGGTCCGGCCCGTCCGCCGTACAGGCCGTCAGAGCCAGGCAGGCCGTCAGGGCCAGGCAGAACACGGTGACGAGCGGGACGAGCAGCCGGGCGGCCGCCGCTCGCCGTGGCGGAACGCGTCGCGCCGTGGCCACCTCCATCCCCCGATCCGCATTCTCTCGCATCTGGAATACGCGAATGCGGATGGTCGCAGTGGCCCGGAAACGTGGCATCGTGCTCCGTGTGGACGGCCGGCTAATTGAAGGTGAACATGGCTGAAGGGCGGTTGGGACGCCGCCGGCCGGCGCGGGGGCGGCCGGCGTTTTCGTTATTGTTCGCGGCATGCGGCGCCCATCATCCCACCGTGTCCGGCCCGCTCACCGTACCCGTGGGATCCGTACCCGTGAGATCCGTACGCCTGGGATCACCCATGGGATCCATCCCGGCCGGGCCCGTCACGCTCATCAGCACGCCCATCAGTGGGCCGATCGTCTTTCGTATCGGATATTGGCCGTCCCGCTGGTCACCGCGCTGGCGGCCCTGAGCGCACTGCTGGTGGGCGGCCTGCGGCCGGGGCCGGCCGGTATGGGCACGGCGTGCCCGGCGGAGCAGCTTCTCGTGGTCGCCGCCCCCGACATCGTCGACGCCGTCTCCGCCCTGGCCAGCCGCTACACCGACGGCCCGGGCCGGGGATGCACGGCCATCCGGGTCCAGGCGCGGGAGCCGGCGACCGTGGTCGAGGCTCTCAACGGCGGGTGGGACAGCGCACGGTACGGGCCGCGTCCGGACGTGTGGATTCCCGACAGCTCGCTGTGGCCACGCCTGCTCGGCGCCGCCCGGCCGGGCGGCGAGGCCGGTGCCGTCACCGCGCGTACCGGGCCGCCGCTGGCCTATTCGCCGCTGGTCCTCGCGTTGCCCGCCCCCATGGCCAACGCCCTGCACTGGGCGGAACGCCCACCCACCTGGGCCGACATCCTGCGCGCGCTGAGCGCGGAGCAGGGCTGGGCCGCCCTCGGACATCCCGGGTGGGGGCCGGTGCGCCTGGAGATGGCCGACCCGGCCCGCTCCACCCCCGCGCTCCAGGCGCTCATCGCCTGGACGGGCGCCGCCCGCGGCCTCGGCCAGGAGGACTATCTGCCCGCCACCGCGGTGGACCAGCCGTCGGTGGTGGGCCTGCTGCGGAAGCTGCGCTCCCGGGCCGGCCAGGCGCAGGCGGGCTCCGGGGCGGTGTTCGTCATGAGCGAACAGGAGGTCTGGCGGTACAACCAGGGCCAGCCGGCGGTCCCGCTGACCGCCGTCTACCCCGCGGACGGGACACCCGTGTCCGACTATCCGTACCTGCTGCTGCATCCGGCGGGCACCGCGGCGGGGCGGCGCGCGGCCGCCGCGGGCCTGCTGCGTTTCCTGCGTGAGCCGGACTCACAGACGTGGCTGGTCAGCCAGGCGTTCCGCTCGGGCCTGGGAGCCGAGGGCGCCCCGTTCGTCCCCGCCAACGGGCTGCGGGCGGACGGCGTCACCGACCTCCTGCCGGCAACGGGTGCCACCACCCTCAGACGGCTCACCCAGGTCTGGGACTCCTTGCCGGTACCTGCCCGATGACAGGACATCACAGACATCACAGACGTCACAGCTGTGCCGCGTGGGCTGAGGGCGGGCGCCGATCGACGCGAGGGGGCCGCGGGCCTCGGCGCGAGGGTGCCGCGATGCCGGTACGGCCGGCCGTCCCAACAAAAAAAGATCTTGTTCTGGATGTATATTGCTACGCTTGCTCCATGGCCACCAGCGCGCGGGCGGCGTCTGTCGCGGACCTCGCCTTCCTCCTGTCGCAGGCAAGCCACGCGCTGACCACGGAGCTGGCGGCCGGCCTCACCGAGCTCGGCATCTCACCGCGTGGCCATTACGTCCTGTCCAGTGCGATGTCGTGCGACCTGACCCAGGGCCAGGTTGCCGAGCTGTGCGCCCTCGACAAGACCACGATGGTGGTGACGCTCGACGAGCTCGAGAAGGCGGGGCTCGTGCAGCGACGGCCGTCGAGCACGGACCGCCGGGCCCGGATCGTCTGGGTCACCGAGGAAGGCAGGCGAACGGCCGCCCGGGCCCACGAGATCGTGACGCGCATCTGCGACGACGTGCTCGCGGCGCTCCCGGCCCCTGAGCGCGACGCCTTCGTCGACGGGCTGGTGCGGCTCGTCCAGGGCCGGCTGTCCACGCCGGTGCAGTGTGAGCGGCCGGTACGGCGGCGCGAGCCCCGGCTCCATTAGTTCTGAAAGAAATCTTCCCGAACAAAACTATCTGGTACGGTCGCATCTGGCGCTCGTGAGCCCAGCCGGCCCCGGCGGCGCGATCATGCTTCTTCCGCGCCGCAACCGGTTCGGCTCCCGAGCCATCCCAAGTCCCCGAGCCGCCAGGAGGCGACCACATGACCGGGCCTGTCGCAGGCGACCGCATGACCGGGCGTGTCGCATCGGCCACCCGAACCGGCGACTCCCGCTGGCCGGCGCTCGTCGTCCTCTGCGTCGGGATGCTGATGATCATTCTGGATGGGGCGATCGTGAACGTGGCGTTGCCCGCCATCCAGAACGACCTCGGCTTCTCCCAGTCGGGCCTGGCCTGGGTCGTCAACGCTTATCTGATCGCCTTTGCCGGCCTGTTGCTCCTCGCCGGCCGGCTCGGCGACCTGATCGGCCGTAAGCGCGTCTTCATGGCCGGGCTGAGCGTGTTCACCGCGGCGTCCCTGCTGTGCGGCGTGGCTGGCAGCCAGGAGATGCTGATCATCGCACGGTTCGTCCAGGGCGTCGGCGGGGCCATGGCCTCCGCCGTGATCCTGGGCATGATCGTTACGATGTTCCCGCAGCCACGGGAGCAGGCCAGGGCGATCGGCGTCTACAGCTTCGTCGCGTCCGCCGGCGCCTCGATCGGCCTGCTCGCCGGCGGTGCCCTCACCCAGGCCCTCAGCTGGCACTGGATCTTCTTCGTCAACATCCCCCTCGGGATCGTGACCGCCGTGCTGGCCGCACGCCTGCTCCAGGCCGAGCGCGGGATCGGGCTGCGCGCGGGAGCCGACATCGCGGGCGCGTTTCTCGTCACCGCGGCGCTGATGCTCGGTGTGTACACAATTGTCGCGGCGGCCGATCACGGCTGGGCCTCCACGCGCACGCTCGGTTCCGGCGCCGTCGCGGCCGCCCTGCTCGCCGGGTTCGTCGTGCGCCAGGCGAGCGCGAGCAACCCGCTCCTGCCGTTGCGTATCTTCCGGTCGCGCAACGTCGTCGGGGCCAACCTCATCCAGATCCTGATGGTGGCCGGCATGTTCGGGATGTTCTTTCTCGGCGCGCTGTACCTGCAGCGGGTGCTCGGCTACGACCCGGTACGGACAGGCCTGGCGTTCCTGCCGGTCTCGCTGGGGATCGGGCTGCTCTCCCTCGGTTTCTCCACACAGCTGAACGCCCGTTTCGGCGAGCGTGCCGTGCTGGTGCCGGGCCTGGTCCTCAGCATGGCCGGGCTCGCGCTGGTCACCCGCGCACCTGTGGGCGGCAGCTATGCCACGGACGTCCTGCCGGCGATGCTGCTGCTCGGCGTCGGCGCGGGACTGTCCTTCCCGGCGCTGACGACACTGGCCATGTCCGCCGCCACGCCCGCCGACTCCGGGCTCGTCTCCGGCCTGGTCAACACGACGTTGCAGGCCGGCGGCGCGCTCGGCCTGGCGATCCTGGCCACGCTGTCGGCGTCGCGCACCGGACACCTGGCCGGGGCCGGGGAGAGCACCGCCGCGGCGCTGACCGGCGGCTACCACCTCGCGTTCGGCGTCGGTGCCGTTTTCGTGGCCGTCGCCGTCCTCATCGCGGCCACCGTCCTGCGCCCAGCGGCCGGGGCGACGTACGAGCCCGCGCCCGCCGACGAGCCTCCCGCCATGGACATCACCTACTTCGAGGGCGCGGCCGCCGCCGAATAGTCAGCGATCGATTGCCGGCTACGGCTACCCAGCCCCGGTCAGGGCGCGGGCGGCGGCTGCGGCCACGGCCGGCGTGAGGTCCGGATGGTCCAGCGGCGGCAGCAGCTCCCCGGCCCGGGCGTGCGCGGCCAGTGCCTCCACCGCGGCCAGGCGGGCCGCCGGGGTGATTCGGCGCTGGGTGGTGATCGCTGCGGTGAGCAGGCCGGGAAGGGCGTGCAGCGGGCGGGGAGCGGTCGTGGCGGCGGCGAGCGGTGGCGGGGTCTCGGGGCGGGTCCGCAGCAGCGGGACGCCCGGCGGCGGGGCCATCAGCCCGATCAGGTCGATGATCAGATCGATGCCGTCGGCGAGCTGGTGCAGCGGGGCGGTGCCGTAGGGCACCGGGTCGTAGAAGGTGAGGTCACCGATACCGGCGGCGATCAGCAGGCCGGACAGATCCCCGCCGCGGCCCGGATCCACCAGGACGACCCGGGCCCGGCGCGGGTCGATGGAACGCAGCCGCAACGCATTGACGGCCGCGGCGGTGGCGGCGACGGCGAGGCCGTCGTTGACGCTGTCCAACAGCAGATGGGGGACGGTGTCGAGCGCGGCGCGGGCGGCGTGCACATGCTGGATGTGGGTGTGGACCAGGATGGTGGCGGCGAAACCGGGGGCGAGCATGCGCACGGCCGCGGCGAGGTCGTCCGGGCCGTGGGCGGCGATGGGCAGCGGGAAGACGTCGAGGCCGGTGGCCCGGTGCAGGTGGACCGCCTGGGACTCCACCGCGGGCAGGGCGGTCTCGGCCCGCAGCGGCTCGAAGTCGAGCACGGCACTGGCGTCGGTCACCAGGGCGACCCGGCGCGACCGACCGGTGTAGCGGTCGGTGTGCAGGGGGTGCTCGGCCAGATGGGTGATCACGCGGCGGTCCGCGTCGGCGTCCAGCAGCGCGACGTCGTGGCCGGTGGTGGTGACCGCACAGACCCGCTGGGCGAGCTTGCCGGTGGACGCGGCGAGGAAGACCAGGTCCTCGGTGTGCAGGAGGTCGGCGCCCAGCCGGTGGCGCAGGACGCCGCCCAGCCAGGTCAGGGTGTCCGCGCTGTCGGCGTCCAGGGTGATGTGGTGTACCTCGCCGGCGCCCGCCTCGTCCGCCTGGCAGGTGACGGCTCCCGGCGCGTCGGCGATGATCGTCTGGACCGCGGCCAGCGCCCGGGACGGTACCCGGATCTGGATGCTGTACGCCGGGTTGGCCCCGAGCGGGCTAGGAGTGATCACCGTGGTAGGGCGGAGCTCGTCTCGGCCTCGCGTAGCTCCGCCAGCAGTTCCTCACGCCCGGTCAGCATCTCGGTGAGGATCCGCCGCGCGGCCCGCATCAGCTCGGCCACGTCGCCGCCGGCCAGCGCGTACACCACCGTCGAGCCGTCCCGGGTCGCCGTCACGATCCCGGACCTGCGTAGCACCGCCAGTTGCTGGGAGAGGTTCGACGGCTCCACCTCGATGGCCGCCAGCAGCTGGCGCACCGGAGCCGGCCCCTCCGCCAGCAGCTCGAGCACCCGAATCCGTACCGGATGCCCCAGCATGCGGAAGAACTCCGCTTTCGCCTGGTAGAGCGGAACCTGTACCCCCACCGGACTCCCTTCAAGCCCGTCCACCGCACCAGAACCTGTTGTTGACCGGCATCCGTTGTTGAAATTGAAGAACTTCGCAAGTGTACTGCCGGACGCCCGCATCCGCGCCGGGTTCGCCGGCCGCCCCCGAGGGGAGCCGCCCACCGGGGCGGTTGTGAGGCTACCCGTTCTGCCGCTCGGACATGACGGCGCGCAGCCGTTCGGCGTCCGCGTCGCCGAGGGCGAGGTGCCGGCGCGCCGCCTGGAGGCTGACCAGCTGGTAGCTGGCCGTGGCCGTGGCCATCGCGTCGCCGTCCAGGCTGAGGATTTCGGCACCGGCGTGGACGAGCCGGCGGCCGGGCCTGTCCTCGTCCTCGGTGCGGATCCGGGCCACGCAGTCGTAGGCCGTCCCGACGAGCAGCGGCAGGAGGTAGCGCACCTTCATGGTGGTGGTGAACGCCGTCAGACCGGTCCGCAGCACGATCAGGTTGCCCATGACCTCGTCGCAGACCACCCCGGTCAGGCCGCCGTGCACAACCCCCGGGTACGACTCGTGGGCCCGCCCGAAGCGGAAGCGGGCCTGTACCCCCTCCGGATGAGTCCGGATCCGTAGCTGCAGGCCCTGCTCGTTGTGTGGCGAGCAGCCGAAACAGCGGTAGTCCGGCACCGCCGACCAGGGGACCTCGACCGCCTCGCCGGGATGCTCGCCGGCCGGGAACTCCCCCGGCGGGCGGGGGATGTCGATATCGACGGGTACGTCACCGGCGGTGTCGGCGGTTGGCATCCTGAAATCTCCCCGTTCCCGTTCCCGTCGCCGTGGTCGCCTTTTTATGGTTGACGCCGGTGAGCAGGTTACCAGGAATCGCGCGGCGCGATCGGCCGGACGCGGGCCCGGGCGGGTGGCGGGGCAGGTGCCGGCGGCGGCCGGCGCGATTCACCGGGTTCTTTCGCGGAATTGACGGGGAATTCACCGCCACGTCGGCCGGCGGCGGCGCGGCCGTGATTTGTCGGGCTGTCCCCGACCGGCTTTTCTGGCCGGCGCCGGCACGGACCGGGGCGTCGATGGTGTGGCCCGGCCCGGGACGCTCTCGCCCGGCCCGCCCGGCCCGCCCGGCCCGCCC
>NZ_CAKKTL010000055.1:24107-26958 GCF_920664355.1 Protofrankia sp. CiP1_Cm_nod2 | reverse complement strand
GGACGCCACCCGGGGCCCGGCACCGGCGGCGTCCGCCGTGGCCGTGCCGGCATCCGCTCCGCCCACCGCGAACGTCACAGCGCAGGCCGGCACCGGGCCGGGCGGTGGGCCGACCGGCCCCGCCGGCGGACCGAGCGCTGCCCCGAGCGCCGCGCCGCCCCCGGCGTCACCGCCGGATTCCCGCGTGGCGGTACCGGACGTGCGGGGCATGGTGCTCAACGACGCCTCCGCGGCCCTGCGCCAGGACGGTTTCACCAACATCCCCTACGTGTACGACTGCTACCGCTCCTCCGACATCAGCAATGTGGTGCGCCAGGACCCGGCTGCCGGCACGCGGATCGCGACGACGGCGGCGGTACGCCTGTACCTGCAGGCCAACGACTGCTCGGACGTGCCGAACGTCGTCGGGATGACGTTGGACGACGCCGCGGCAACCCTCAGGAAGGCCGGCTTCAGCAACATCCCCTACGTGTACGAGTGCCTGAACTCGAAGCAGATCGGGGCCGTCGTCACGCAGTCGGTCGCGCCGGGGACCAGCTACGGCAGGAGCAAGCCGGTGAGCCTGAAGCTGCAGGCGAACAACTGCTGATCACCCAGTCCGCCGGTCACGACTGACCGTCGCGGCCGGCCGACCACCGTTACCGGCCGCGCCCGGCCGGCGCACCCGGTCAGCAGACACACCCGGTCAGCCGGCACGCTCGCCCAACCGGAACGGTTCACCGGCCGGCACACCGGCCAGCCGCAACGGCCACCCGGCCAGAACCACCACCCAGCCAGAACGGCCAGCCGGCCGGGAGGAGGGGCCGCCGGTCAGCCGGAACGGTCGATCGGGCGCGGCCGGTTCGACCACAGCGGCGGAGCGGCCCGCAGGCCCGACCGGGAGTCCTCGGCGGACCGGGAGCGGGCCTCCTCGCCCGGGCGCGGACCCGGCCGGGCATCGTCCCCCGGCGAGCGCGGGCCCGGCTCGGAGCCCTCGCCCGACCGCAGCCCCGGCCGGACGTTCTCACCGGGCCACAGGCCGAGCCTGGCGTCCTCACCGGAGCGCAGGCCCGGCCGGGCGTTCTCCCCCGAGTGCAGGCCCTGCCGGGCATGGCGGCCGAACTCGCGGGCCAGCGGCAGCGTGGGCCGCTGCGGGACGCGAGCGCCTACCGCGGACCGGTCGAAAGCCTCCCGGACGCCCGCCGCGGACCGCGGGCCGACCGTGGCCGGGCGGGGCACCGCCGCCCACATGTCGACCTCGACGATGATCTCCCCGTCCTCGGAGGCCATCCGCAGCCGCCCGCCGTGGACCTCGACCAGCCGCCGCACGACGTACAGGCCCATGCCCGCGCCGTCGGTCTCCCGGGTAGCCGTCCCGTCCCGCTGGGTGAACGGCTCGAAGAGCTGGCGGATCGTGGCCGGGTCGAGGTCGGGGCCGGGGTTGCGCACCCGCAGGATCACTTCGTCACCGACCCGGCCGGCGATCAGCCGGACCGGCGCTCCCGGCCAGGAGTGCACCAGCGCGTTGTCGACAAGGTTCGCGACGACCTGGTGCAGCGCCTGCCGGGCCATCCGCACGGGCAGGTGGGGCGGGACGTCGACGGTGACGTTGGCGGCTGTCGTCGGCGTGTAGGACAGGGTCGCGAGCACCTCGTTGACGACCTCGGGGAGGTCCGCGACGCTGTTCTCCTCGGTGCCGGTGGCCGTCGCCGCGGTGAGCATGTTCTCCAGCAGCCGGGACAGCCGGTCGGAGTAGCTGACCGCCGAGTCGAGCATGTCGTCGAGCTGCGCCGGGGACATCCGGTCCCGCCGGCGCTTGATGGTGAGCAGGGTCCCGCGGATGCCGGTCAGCGGCGTGCGGAACTCGTGGGAGACGGTGGCAACCAGGTCGCTGCGGATCCGGTCGGTCTCCTCGAGACGGGCCATCAGGCTCTGCTGCCCCTCGTAGAGCTGCGCCCGGAAGTGCTCGGCCCGCCGCCGCGCCTGTTCGTTGAAATGCCAGAAGATCACCTGTGCCGCCGCCAGCGCGCAGATGAACGCCGCGCTGACCCCGGCGAACACCCAGGGCGACCCGGTGTACTCGGGCATCACGATCTGGCCGCCCACCACGCCGTTCGCCACGAACACGAACGCGATCGCCAGCAGGTAGACCGTCCAGTCCTCGTACAGGGCGATGAGGGCGACGACCACGAAGAAGTGGAAGTACACCTCGGTCTGCCCGTGCGAGAGGTGGACGAACACCACCGAGCTGCACAGCAGGCCGAGGCTGGTGGCCAGCGCCCGCAGCCGGCGCACACCCGGCAGGACGGCGGCGCCCAGCAGCACCGCGGACGGGGCGGTCGAGGCCAGGCCCTGCCAGATCCGGAAGTCCTGGTACCAGGCGTAGGTTACGATCATGGGCAGGTGGATGGCCAGGATCCAGACCAGCAGCCGGTGCCGGGCGACCCAGTCCTCGGTGGGCAGGCCGCGGCCGTGCGGCATCCACTCCAGCAGTTCCCCGCCGATCCTGCCGGTGACGCTCGCGGCATCCGCTATGGAGCGGCGGGGGGAATCCGGCATGTCGACACGGCGGACCCGGCCGGCGCGCGCACCACCGTGGCGACGCCGCGCCCGGTCAGGTACAGGGGCCGCGGAGGACATCCGGGCTATCCTGCCCCGATCACCATCGGACGCACCATGGCCGTCAAGGATGGTGTGCCATGCCAAGCATGCCTACCCGGGACTAGACCATCTTCACCAGTCCGCAACAGGTTCAAAAGGGGCATGGCGCGGCCAGCGCCCGCTTCGACAACCTGTGGGCTGCAAGGTGGCCTTCGGAAGGGCCGCCGTAGGAGGAGGACACCGTGCTCCCCGTGACCCTGACCGCTGCCAG
>NZ_CAKKTL010000055.1:20754-23750 GCF_920664355.1 Protofrankia sp. CiP1_Cm_nod2 | reverse complement strand
CCCGACCCGCACCGCAGCCGCCATGGACCCGACCTGCGCCGGCCCGACGTCCCCACTCACCCCGCTGCCCTCGCTCGCCACGGCGACGCAGGCGGTCGCCACGAAGGAGCCGGCCGAGGGCACCGTCCCCCGGCTGCGTCTGATCACCACCGGCCGCCGGGCGGGCGAGACCGTCCACGGCCGCGGCGGCCCGAGCTCCTGCGGCTGCCGGGAGTGCGCGATGGCCCGTCACCCCGCGTCCCTCCCCCGCCTCGCGGTAGTCCGGTAGTCGGCGGCCGCATAGCCCGACCGGGTGATGTCGTGCCGGCCCGGCTGGCACGACATCACGGCAGGAGCCGGCTGGCGAAAGCCCGCGGGCAGCGCCCGCTGGCCAGGTCTCGGACTTCCCAGGTGAACCGGCTGGGCCAGGTGAACCGGCTGGACCGGGTGGGACCGGGTGGGACACAGCACCGCCCCTCAGGCCGTCACCTGACGGCGCGACAGCAGGCAACGGCCGGACAGCCGACAACCGAACGCGACACAAAGGGCCGTCGACCATGATCACTCAGGTCGACGGCCTTTGCCATCCATATTCCGATGTAGCCCCGACCGGATTCGAACCGGCGCTACCGCCTTGAGAGGGCGGCGTCCTAGGCCACTAGACGACGGGGCCAACTGTTCTCTTTTTCCACCTTCGGACGGCTCCCACCCTACAGCAGGGAACGCCCGAAGCTGGGGTACCAGGACTCGAACCTAGACTAACGGAACCAGAATCCGTTGGGCTGCCAATTACCCCATACCCCAAGGCTGCCCTTGCGGGCGAGGCTTACTGTACCGCATCAGCGCGGGGAGCAGGGCGGCAAGCAGCCGCGACGCTCCCCGGCGCGTCGGCCCGCCGGGACTGCCGGGGCCGCCGCCGGGACTGCCGGGGCTGCCGCCGGGACTGCCGGGGCTGCCGGCCTCGGCCGGCGCTGTCAGCGGGCCACGACCGGGTTGGTGAGCGTGCCGATGCCCTCGACCGTGACGGCCACGGTCTGGCCGGGGCTCAGCGGGCCGACACCGGCCGGTGTCCCGGTCAGCAGCAGGTCGCCGGGCAGCAGGGTCATCGCCGCGGACATGTAGGCGATCAGCGACGGGATGTCGTGCACCAGCAGCTTCGTGCGCGCGTCCTGCCGCAGCTCGCCGTCGACGGTGGTGCGGATCGCCAGGTCGGAGGCGTCCAGGTCGGTCTCGATCCAGGGGCCGACCGGGCAGAAGGTGTCATGCCCCTTGGCCCGGGCCCATTGGCCGTCCGCCTGCTGCTGGTCACGCGCGGTCACGTCGTTCGCGCAGGTGTAGCCCAGGACGACGTCCAGCGCGCGGGCCGCCGGGACGTCCCGGCACAGCCGCCCGATGACGATCGCCAGCTCGCCCTCGTAGTCGACCCGGTCGCTGTCGACGGGCAGCGCGACCGGGTCCCCCGGCCCGACCACGCTCGTCGACGGCTTGAGGAAGAGCACCGGACGCTGTGGCACGGCGTCCCCGCCCATCTCCCGGACGTGGTCGGCGTAGTTCTTGCCGACGCAGAGCACCTTGCTGGGCAGCACCGGCGCGAGTAACCGCACGTCGCCGAGCGCGTGCCGGGCCCCGGTGAAGCTGAACGCGCCGAACGGATGGGGGGTGATCGTGGCCACGGTCGCCTCGCCCGTCTCGACCGAGCCCTCGACGACGCCGAAGGCCGGCTCCGTCCCGTCTGTGAACCTCGCGATACGCACCCTGCCGACGTTAACCGGCCGGCCCGTTGCCGGCGACGCCCGTGAGGTGCCGAAACGGCCCGTTCGTCATCCGGCGGGCGGCGCAGGCCACAATCACGGTGGGGCATGGGACCGGTTTCGCGTGCCCCCGAACCACGCATACCCTCAGCCGCGCGGCCCCGTGCACGTTCGCCCTTCGTGCACGTCCACACAGTCACGTCCACACAGCACAGCGGTGCACGCCCGTCAGCGGTGCGCGCCCACACAGCGCCAGTCCGGAAGGAGCCAGGTGAGCGAGATCACACCCGTCTACGATGTCGGCGCGCCGGAGCCGAAGCCCATCGACGAGGAGCTGAGCGTCAAGCTCGGCCACCTCGCCGAGGACGCCATCCTGCGCGGCAAGCCCAACGGCGACGAGCGGTGCGACAACTGCCTGTACTACCTCGACACCGACAAGGACATCACCTACTGCTGGCACCCCAAGCTGCGCATCCTCGTCGGCGGCGACTGGTGGTGCCAGTGGTGGGAGGAGATCGAGGACTGACCCCGCGGGCCCGCGGCCCGTTCCCGACAGGTCCGGTCCGCGGCCTGTTCCCATACATGGATCGTCCATACGTTGGCGGCCTGTCCCGTCAGCGAGCAGCCCGGCCGGCTGACGAATGTCAGCCCGGTCGGTGGGCGTCAGTCCAGCCCGTCCGCGAACACGGCAAGGGCCGCGGCGAGCGTGTGATCGAGCAGAGCGGCTACCTCCGGCCAGCGGGCTTCCGGCTCGTCGGTGTACACAAACGTCGCGCTCTCCGTTTCGGTGGGCCGTAGGGCCTGTACCGGCAGAACCCGCCCACCCGGACCGGCCTCGTCAACCGGTGCCGGTTCGGCATCCGCGACGATTTCAGCAAGGACGGTGAGCGCAAGCACGCCAGCAGACAGCGGGGAAGCCCGGACTCGTCATATCAGCCCATCCGCGATCTCCGGAAAGGCCATCGCCGACGTCGTGGGCTTCTCCTGCTGTGGTCGGCCTCTTCCGGAGAGCCTATGTCGAGGCCGATTCCACGTGCTATCCGCGTCGCTTCGTCCAGCATCGCCCTGCCGCGCTCGCGGTCGTCGCTACCGGATAGAAGCTGGCCGAGCTGCACGAGCGAGATCACGAGATCCCGCTGCTTGCCGGCATTGACCGGATCCGCCTCCGCCAACCGCCGGCGGATCGCCAGACCGTCGGTGAACAACTGCTGCGCACGGACCGTGTCCCCCACCGCGACCGCGACATCCCCCAGCTTCTCGTAGGAG
>NZ_CAKKTL010000055.1:0-20602 GCF_920664355.1 Protofrankia sp. CiP1_Cm_nod2 | reverse complement strand
ACCGACAGGTCGCGTTGCGCCTGACTATTCGTCGGATCCGCCTCCGCCAACCGCCGGCGGATCGCCAGACCGTCGGTGAACAACTGCTGCGCACGGACCGTGTCCCCCACCGCGACCGCGACATCCGCAAGCTTGTTGTAGGAGATCGACAGGTCGCGTTGCGCCTGACTATTCGCCGGATCCGCCTCCGCCAACCGCCGGGCGGAGGCGACCATGGCGTCGCCGCGTTCCCACGCCGCCGAGGTGATACCGATGTTCAGCAGCGCGGCGAGTTCCCGATCGACAAGCTCGAGAAATCCCCGGCTGTCCGGCGGCACCATCGGCACGACCTCGCCCAGCAGCGCGGCCACCGACGACTCGCCCGTGAGCATCTCGGCGATGTCCAACGTGAATGTGACAACGTCGTCGAACCTGTGCTGGGCACTGCGGTGGCGGGCGACCTCCACCACGTCGGCGAAATCCCCGCGTCCCGCATCGAGCCGGGCCAGCCGCATGCGCTCTGCCCTACCGTGCCGCTCTGCCCGGGTCTCGGGCTCGGCGTCGACGAGCCGGGCGGCGATCCACGGGTGGACGAGCACATCGCCGTCGAGACGTAACAGCAGTGTCCGGTCCGCGAGCCGCATAACCGCCGATGAGACCATCCGACGCCGCTGATCGTCAGGTTCTTCAGCCAGCCAGGCGAATGCAAGATCGTCGGCTGACATGGGAACGTTCGACACCGCCGCATGGAGCAGCAGTGAGCGCTCGTCGGCGGTCACTGTCGCGAGCAGCAGCTCCAGGACGATGTCGCGGCTGCCGAGCAGCAGAGCATCATCCACCGCCCGATCGAAGGTGCGATCCTCGGAGAGATCGACGCCGAGTTCGTCGGCCAGGCCCACGATCCGCTCAGTGACCTCCCGTAGGTTCGCGGCGCCGTTGCGCAACAGCGCGTCGACGAACTCCACCAGCCGCGGATGCCCGCCGACCGTCCGGGCCAGGGTGCGCCGGTCGGTCTCGTTCAGCGTCCGCAGGCTCGGCAACCGCAGGAGCAGACGGCCCAGCTCGGCGCCGCTGAGTGGCCCCACCTCCATCCGCCGCAGGAACAGGCCGGTACGCCCCGGCAGAGGGTATCTACAGGTCACCAGCATGCGGCCCTGGGCGCTGGCACGGGCCAGGCCGCCGAACACCTCGGCGAAACCAGGGTCGGCGAAGGCCCGGCCGTCCTCGGTGAGGTTGCGCTCGAAGTCGTCGAAGAGCACCAACAGCCGGTGTTCGCCCAGCAGCCTCCCGATCAGATCGATCTTCGCTGTGTCCTCGTGACGCGGGTCGGCCAGCGAGGCACGGGCGTCGGCCAGCTCCGGGACACCACGCAGCACGTCGACGGTCTCGGCGATCAGCGACGGCGGGTTCCAACGACCGACATGTACCGCGACAGCCCAGCCGTCGGCCCGCAGCCTGGTCAGCACCCGCCCGGCCACCGCGGTCTTGCCGATACCGCCGGGCCCGGTCAGCACTACGCCGGCGACCGCGCCGTACCGCTCCACCGCGGCCCGGCCGCCGCGCAGCACGTCCAGCGCGGTACGGACCTCGCGGCGCCGCCCGACCAGATCCCCCATGGCCAGCTCGCGGACGGTGCCACCGGCCGGCGCGGCGAACGGGCGGGCAAGCGGACGCGGGTTCGCGGCCACGTCCAGCAGCGGCGGGTCGTCGGCCGCGGCGAGCAGCGTCGCGGTGGCGTACTCGGGCGGGGTGAGGCGGCCCGTGGCGCGCGCGGCCGCCCGCCGGTCGGTGTCCACCTGTCGGCGGGCAGCGGCGAGGGCCGCCGCCACCGAGCCGGCCCGGCCGGTGGCCAGTTCCTCGTAGAACACCCGGGCCAGATCGGTCGCGTAACGGTCGGTGACGGTCGTCTGCATGGCCACCACCCGGTCGGCGCCACGCCGGACCAGGGTCGCGGCCAGCCCGTCCGAGCCGGCCGGCTCGTCCGAGCCTGCTGAGCCGGCCGGGCTGGCCGGGCCGGGCGGGCTCGCGGACGCGCCCGAGCAGGACGACAGCACGATCAGCGGCAGCGGGCGGGACGCGCCCTTCAGGGCGTCCACCAGCTCCTCGGCACGGACCGGCACCGGGTTGCCGTCCTCGTCCTCCAGCTCCACCTCGGACGCCGAGCCGTGCGCGGACAGGTGCAGCACGTGGTAGAAGTCGTCGCCGTCCGTGCTCTGGCCGCTCAGCGCGTCGGCGATCTGCTTCAGTCCGGCGACCTCGAGGATCGTGACCTGCGCAGCCCCGGACCCCGCGACCCCGCGGACAGCATCGATGATCGCCTGCATCTCGGCCTCGACGTCGAGCGGCGGGTTCCTCGTCCGGGTCTCCTCCGGCGCGGCCACCGCCACCAGGATCTTCAGCGGGCCGGGCAGTGGGCCGGTCGCGGCCCGGCGTAATCCGGCGACCCGGCGGGTGAAGCGCACCCCGGGCATGGTCGCGAGCAGCCGCCCGTCGGCCAGCCGCAGCAGCTCGTAGGGCAGTGCCAGCACCGCCGGGCCGTCGGCCTCCACCACGACGTCCACGGCCGTGCCGAAGGGAGACGTGTCGATCAGCTCGGTCAGCCGCCGCGCGGCGTCGGCGTCCAGCAGCGCCTCCCGCAACCGGTGACCGGCCTGGGACAGGCGCGTGTCCGCCTCCGCCGGGCTCCCTGGCAGCGACGCCCACACCGTGTCGAGCCCGGGCGGCAGCGCTGTAACGCGCTCCCCCAGCGAGGTGCCGGACAGCGCTGCCCGCGCCGTGAGCCGTCCGGCCTCCAGGCGTACGTGCAGCACCAGCTCGTGGGAGAGCGGAGCCGGCCGCGACAGCGCCGAAGCGCCACCCGGCACCGAAGCCCTGCCTGACCCCGAAGCGGTGCCCGGCACCGAAGCGGCGGCTGGCTCGGGCGCGCGCGGTGCCGGCGCGGGCGGGCGCACGTCCCGGGGCGGCAGGAGCGGGCGGGTCCCGGGCACCAGCGGCGGTTCGATCTCGAACGGCTGGCCGGTCAGGACGCGCAGCAGCCGTTCCATCCCGGCATCGGCGTCGGAGATCCCCCTGATCGCGTAGTGGGTCGTCGAGTACGGGCCGAGGAAGGCCGGGACGTCCTCGGCCGTGCGGCCCGGCAGCAGTACCGGCAGGAACTTCGCCAGCCCGGCCGTCCGGTCGCGGTACAGCTCGTCGCGGATCAGCGCCGCCTCGAACTGCACCCCACGGCCGTCGTCCGCGGCGGCCTGGCCCTCACTGCGGCGGCGGTACTCCGGCGAAGCGATGACCAGCACATGGTCGGACGCGCGGACCTCGGCCAGCATCCACAACGGCCAGTCCTGCCGGCGCTCGTTCGCCGGCAGGTCGAGCTTCGCGTCGATCTCCCGCGACCGCAGGAAGATCCACAGATCGCGGACGGCGTTCTCGTGCTCGGGCGACTCGTGGGCATAGGAGAGAAACACCCGCGGCGGACGATCCGTCACCGGAACATCACCATACCGGCACCGCTGCCTGCGCTGTCCCTCACGCCGTCCCCCCGCCGTCGCCGTACAACGGGAATCATAAGCGCGCTTCGGTGACAGCCCTCTCACCGATACGGAAAACGGTCAGTTCAGATAAAAGATGAACAAGTCATTCATATGCTGACATCGGGACTGATAATGCGCTGATGATGCGCTGCTGCCAGTCGCCCCGGACGTTGCCAGTCACCCCGAAGCGCCGTGAAACGGCTACTTGGGAATGATCTGTTCGCCCTGGCGGTGCAGGCCGTAGGTGACGGCGTCCTGGAGGGCTTCCCAGGAGGCGGCGATGATGTTCTCGTCGACGCCGACGGTGTCCCAGCGGTCGCGGCCGTCGCTGGTGCCGACCAGGACGCGGGTCACCGCGCCGGTGCCGGACCTGCCGTCGAGGATGCGCACCTTGTAGTCGACCAGGTCGAGGTCGGCAAGGCCCGGGTAGCCCTTCTCCAGGGCTTCGCGCAGGGCCCGGTCGAGGGCGTTGACCGGGCCGTTGCCCTCGGCCGTGGACACCTGCCGCACACCGTTCAGGACGAGTTTGACGGTCGCTTCGCTGATGACCTCACCGTCCGGCCGCCGTTCGACGATCACACGCCACGACTCGAGGGTGAAGAACCGCCGGGGGCCTTCGGTCTCGTCGCGCAGCAGCAGCTCGAACGACGCCTCCGCGGCCTCGTAGGTGTAGCCGGCCGCCTCCCGCTCCTTGACCAGGTCGACGACCCTCCCCAGCGCCTCGCGCTGGCCGGAGAGGTCCAGGCCCAGCTCCCGGCCCTTGAGCTCGATGGTGGCCCGGCCGGCGAGCTCCGAGACCAGCATCCGCATGTCGTTGCCGACCTCGGCGGGGTCGATGTGCTGGTACATGTCCGGATCGATCTTGACGGCGCTGGCGTGCAGGCCGGCCTTGTGGGCGAACGCGCTCGCGCCGACGTAGGCGCGGTGGGTGTCCGGCGCGGAGTTGGTGATCTCGTCGATGGCGTGCGACACCCGGACCAGCTCGCGCAGCCTGCCCGGGGGCAGCACCCGGCGGCCGAGCTTGGTCTCCAGCCCGGCGACGACGCTGAACAGGTCCGCGTTGCCGCAGCGCTCGCCGTAGCCGTTGGCGGTGCCCTGGACGTGGGTGACGCCGGCCTCGACCGCGACCAGCGTGTTCGCGACCGCGCAGGCGGTGTCGTCGTGGCAGTGGATGCCCAGCCGGGCGCCGGTGCGGCCGCGGACGGCGGAGACGACGTCGCCGATACGCGTCGGCAGCATCCCGCCGTTGGTGTCGCAGAGGACCACGACCTCGGCGCCGGCCTCGGCGGCCACCCGGACCACCTCGAGGGCGTAGTCGGCGTCGGCGCGGTAGCCGTCGAAGAAGTGCTCCGCGTCGACGAACACCCGCTTGCCCTCGGCGCGCAGATGCGCCACGGTGTCGCGGATCATCGCCAGGTTCTCGACGGGGGTGGTGCGCAGGGCACGCTCGACGTGCCGGCGGTCGGACTTCGCCACCAGGCAGACGACGGCCGTGCCGGCCTCCCGCAGGGCGGCGACCTGCGGGTCGTCGGCGGCGGTGGCGCGGGCCCGGCGGGTCGCGCCGAAGGCGGTGAGCAGGGCGTGCTCCAGCCGCAGCTCGGTGCGGGCGCGGTGGAAGAACTCGGCGTCCTTCGGGTTCGACCCGGGCCAGCCGCCCTCGATGAAGCCGACCCCGATCTCGTCGAGGTGCCGAGCTACCGCGATCTTGTCGCCGACCGACAGCGACAGCCCCTCCTGCTGGGTCCCGTCACGCAACGTCGTGTCATAGACGTGAAAGGAGTCGGGATCGTCTGGCTGCACGGCGTGCCTCTCAGCTGCGGATCACCTGCGGGTCGTCGGTCCCCCGCGGATCACAGCCTGTGGATCACAGGCCTGTGGATCCGAGGGGTGTCACGCGCCCGGCGGCGTGGGTGGGCAGCCGGCACGCGCGACGATGGCGGGTTCACCGCCGACTGCCCACTGTACGTCGCCACCCGCCCAGAAGCCCGTACTCCCCCAGCCCCCGACAAAGCCCGCACCACCCAGCCCCACTCTCACAAAACAGCCCACACCTTTCCCACCCACCACCGAATGATCGGTAAGCCCACCGACCGGCCACTGAGGCGATGTAATCATGACGATGGCTGCGAATATCACCGGTCAGCTCCGGTGCGCGAACGTCGCCTGCGCGCGTTCAAACCGGTGTTCGGTCGTGCGGGAAGTGCCGACGGCGGCGGCCGCGGTGGCCAGAATGAGCGCGGCGAGTACGAGGACCAGGGCAGGCTGCGGTTTCGGAGGCGGCTCCCGTAGTGCCCGTGCCCGATGGGCGAGGTCGGTATGCACGGCGCCGAGCGCCGCGGTCGGCATGGCCGCTGTGCCCGCGCGGGCGAGGCCGGCGCGGGCCAGCGCGCGGACGGCAACAGCGCGGTTGTCGGTGGTCGCGGCGGCGTCTTCGTCGGCCCAGCGTTCGACGGCGAGGCGGACGGTGGCGGCAGGTGCCCGCAGGAGCGGGTTGGCGGCGGCGGCGAGGTCGGCGAGCTGGGTGTAGGCGTGGTGGCGGTGGCGGAGGTGGGAGTGTTCGTGGGCGAGCAGAACGCGGCGTTCGTCGGCGGGTAGCGCGCGCAGCATCGCGGTGGACACCACGATGCGGCCGGTGAGTCCGGGCAGGGTGTAGGCGTCGGGGCGGTCGTCGTCGACGATGACCAGACCGGTGGGGGCGGGTCCGAGCCGGCGGCAGGTGAGTTCCGCGGCGGCCAGGTCCTTGCCGACACCGACCGCCCGGCGGGTGGCGGCGGCGAGCAGCCCGATGACGATGGCGGCGGGCAGCAGCCCGGCCGGGGCCGGCAGCGGGTCGTGCCCGCGCACCACGGTGGTCGACCAGTGTCCGACCGCGGCGAGCGGGGGCAGTGGGGCGAGCAGGGTGAAGGCGACGACCGCCAGGATGAAACCGGTGGCCAGCGCGGTCACCAGGCAGGCGGTGGTGAGTAGCCGGGTGGCGGCGGCGGGCGGCAGCCGCCGGCCGAGCCAGCCGCCGCCGACGGCCAGCAGCAGGCTCGTGGCGAACGGGACGAGCGCGACGGCCGTCATCGCCGAGGCCCGCCGTCCGCGCTGTCGACGTCGGCGGCCGGCTGGTGGGCTGCGAGGAGGCCGACGAGGAGCTGTTCGTCCTCCGGACTCAGGTCCGCGACGAAACGGGCCAGCGTCTCGGCCCGCTGTGCGCCGGCGCCCAGCACCCGGATCATCTGCCGGGCGATGAGCGCGGCGTCGAGAGTGTCCGGGTCGGCGGCCGGGGCATAGGCGAAAGAACGCCCGGCGGGCGCCCGGGTCAGGGCACCCTTGTCGTGCAGGCGGGCGAGGGTCGTCATCACCGTGGTGTAGGCCAGGGGCACGCCGAGTTCGGCGAGTGTCTCGGCCGGGGTGAGGGGCCGGCCGGCCGCCGCGATCGCGGCAAGTATCTCCCGTTCGAGTGCTCCCGGTTCGCGCCTGGGTCTCCGCGCCACTCTCGCCCTCCTCGCTACTACTAGATTGATAGTACAAGGAGTCTGACAGTCGAGCGTGACGTGCGAAGGCTCCATGGCAGCCTTCGAGGTACCAGCCTTTTCAGCGGTCCCGACGCCGCCGCCCGCCACCTCCATCGAGGGTCTACTATTCACCGAGTAGTAGACATGTGGATGTTCGACTGGAGGACGTATGGCGGTCGGTGTCCCGGCGGTGGAGGCTTCCGGGCTGGTCAAACGTTTCGGTGGTCTCATCGCGGTGGATCATGTTGATCTGCGGGTGGATGTCGGGGAGGTGTACGGGATCCTCGGCCCGAACGGCGCCGGGAAGACGACGTTCCTGCGGATGCTGTTCGGGCTGATCCGTCCGGACGCCGGGACGTTGCGGGTGTTCGGCCGGACCTGGGGGGATGCCGGCCCGTCGATGTTGGACGGGGTCGCCGGGTTCATCGAGAGTCCGCGGTTCTACCCCTACCTGTCCGGCCGGCGGAACCTGAACCTGCTGGCCGGCCTGGACCGCGGCGGGGCGGACAGCCGGATCGACGAGGTGCTCGACGTCGTCGACCTCGCCAGACGGGCGGGTGACAAGGTCGGGGGCTACTCGTTCGGGATGCGCCAGCGCCTCGGGGTCGCCGCGTCGCTGCTGCGCGACCCGCGGCTGCTCGTGCTCGACGAGCCGGCGAACGGCCTGGACCCCGCTGGCATCCGGGACATGCGCGCCCTGGTCAAACGGCTTGCCGCCGGGGGGCTGACCGTGCTGCTGAGCAGCCACAACATGGACGAGGTCGAGGAGATCTGCGACAACGTCACCATCATGCGCACCGGCCGGGTGGTCTACCACGGCTCGATCGACCAGCTGCGCGCCCAGGCCCCCGACCCGTCCCATCGGCTGATGACCAGCGACGACGAGCAGGCGCTGCGCCTGGCCGCCGGCCATCGGGCAGTGGCCGTCTCCGTCCATCCCGACGGCGGCCTGGCGCTGCGCGCCCAGGCCGCCGACGCGGACGCCTACATCATCGCCCTCGGCCGGTCCAACCTGGCGGTCCGCGCCCTTCACCTGGAGATCGCGCCGCTGGAGTCGCTGTTCTTCATGCTCACCGAAACCGACCCGGAGGCCGGTTTCGGTGAGCCCGCCCAGACCCAGCCGGACACCCTCACCGGAGTGACCTCGTGACCACCCCAGCCACCACCGCCACAGCCCCGGTACCGCCCGCGACGGCCTGCCCCCGGCCGGTCGGCCGTGGCCGGGTGGTCACCGCCTACCGGTGGGAGATCACGAAACTCGCCGCGCAGGCCCGCACCCGCGCCACGCTCGCCGTCTGCCTCGTCGCGCCGTTCGTGTTCGTGGTGCTGCTCGACCGACAGGACCGCCTGCCGAAGGACACCCTGTACGGCCGGTGGGTGCACGCCAGCGGCTTCGCGACCCCGCTGCTCGTTCTCGGGTTCGCCGCCCAATGGGTGTTCCCGCTGCTCACCAGCCTCGTCGCCGGCGACATCTTCGCCAGCGAGGACCAGCACGGCACCTGGAAGACGATCCTCACCCGCTCCCACAGCCGCACCCAGATCTTCTGGGCCAAGGCGCTCGCCGCGGCCACCTTCGCGGTGCTCCTCCTCGCCGTCCTCGCGCTGAGCTGCCTGGCCGCCGGGGTGCTCCTCGTCGGCCACCAGCCGCTGGAGAGCCTGTCGGGCACCCTGCTGCCGTCGGGACGCACCGCCGGGCTGGTCCTCGCCGCCTGGGCGAGCACGCTGCCGCCCCTGCTCGGCTTCACCGCGTTGGGGATCATGCTGTCGGTGCTGACCCGCAGCAGCCCCGCCGGGATCGTCGGACCGATCATCCTCGGTCTGCTCATGCAGCTCTACGCCTTCCTCAACGGTGCCGACACGATCCGTCACCTGCTGCTGGTCACCCCGTTCGACGCCTGGCACGGCCTGCTCGCCGCGCACCCTTACTACGGCCCGCTCCGCGACGGCACGCTCGTCAGCGTCGGCTACATCCTCATCTGCCTGGCCATCGCCTACACGGCGCTGCGCCGCCGCGACATCACCGGAGGCTGACCCGCCATGCCCCGTCCCACCTCCAACCGGCTGATCCGCGCGGCCGTCGCCGTCGGCGCCGTCACCGCGCTGACCGCCGCCCTCGCCGGCTGCGCCACCGACGTCACCCGGCCCCGCGTCGAAGCCTCGGTCGGCCCCGTCTTCACCAACCTCTACGTCCAGCAGCAGGCCCTGCTCGGCCGCCCCGGGCTCACCCCCGCCGCCGTCGCCGCCAAACCCGACTGCCACCGAAGCACCCCCGGATCGCACGACAGGGGCGCTGGCAGCGACTGGATCTGCCAGGTCGGCTGGACCGACGCGGCCGGCAGGGCCCAAAACGGCAAGTTCGAACTCCAGGTCCGCTCCAACGGCTGCTACCAGGCCGGCGGCCCCACCAAAATCGTCGGCCCGGTCATGATCCAGACCTCCACCGGTAAAAATGTGATCAACCCGGTGTTCGAGTTCGACGGCTGCTTCGACACCACATGAACGCCACACGAGGCGGCAAACCCGGGCGGCCCGGCGCCCGTCCGGGAGCGCCTGTGACAACTCAGCGGCGGGCGGGCGAGCCACTCCGACGAGCGGAGACGCGGTCGTGCATGAACTGACGTACCCGCAAGCGGGCGTCATCGGACTCCTGCAAGGAATCACCGAGCTGTTCCCGGTCTCCAGCCTGGGCCGCTCGGTGCTGGTACCCGCGCTGATCGGCGGTTCCTGGCAGCACCTGGTGACCGAGAACGCATCGGGCAACAGCGAGGGCTTGCCCTACCTGGCGTTCGTCGTCGGGCTGCACGTGGCCACCGCCGCCCTACTGATCTTTTTCCGGTCCGACCGGGCCCACATCATCCGGGCCTTCCTCACTCCACCGGCCCGGTCTCGATGAGCACGGCTACGGCGACTGCGGTTACGGGAGCTGCCGGAAAATAACTCCGGTTGCTGATGTCGGTCTTGTTGCGGGGCTGACAGCAGCCTCTCTCGATCGAGAACCGCAGTTATTGATCGACGGATCCTAAGAACCCAGAGCCCCAGATCGCCACACGGCTACACGGCCACACGGCCACACGGCCACACGGCCACACGGCCTTCACCTTTTGGATCATCATCAGATGATCCAAAAGCCCCGGACGGCGGCCCGCCCAAGAGCCAGGGGTCCCCAAATAGTCGCGAAAGCGACTATTTGGGGGAGGCCCCTCAGTCGCCGGCGAAGCGGCGGAGGCGTTCGACCTGCAGGATGGTGACGGTCTGGCCCTCGGCGAGGATCCAGTTGCGCTTCTCGAACTCTCGCAGGGCCTGGTTGACCGACTGGCGTGAGCCACCCAGCAGGGAGGCGATCTCGGTCTGGGTCAGGCCCAGTTCGATCAGCGGGCGCCCGGACTCCCGCATCCGCATCAACAGCAGCTTGGCGACGCGCCGAGGCAGGTCGAGGAAGACCAGGTCGGCGTTTGCCCCGGTCAGCCGGCGGACGTGGGCCACCAGCGCCCGGATGAGCTGTTCGGCGACGGCCGGGCGCTCCCGGACCAGCTCCCACACGGCGGCCCGGTCGAGGACGACGGCCTCGCTGGGCTCCAGCGCCTCGACGCTGGCCGAGCGCGGGCCGGCCTCGACGATGTTGAGCTCGCCGAGGGTGTCGCCGGGGCCGGCGATGTTCAGGACGTGGTCACGGCCGTCGTCGGCGGTCGTGAGTATTTTCAGGCGGCCGGAGGCCACTACGAGCAACGTGTCAGCTGGATCACCTTCAGTAAGCACAACCTGGCCGCGGCGGTATCGGCGCACGACGGAGCGTGCGGCGAGACGCGCCAGAGCCGGCTCGTCCAGTTCCTTCAGCAATGTGGTCGCCCGCAGCAGCGCGACTACCTCTTCCTCCTGCACACCGTGACCGTAGCGCCAATGTCGGGAAATGTGGGCGCCTGGTGCCCCCCTTGTGCAGTGATGTGCGTCGATGGAGCAAAAAACGGCGCAGAAGGAACAGTTGACCAAACAGATGAACAGCGGTTCCTAAACGGATGCACGCTGGACGCTCCAGCAACGCACTACATCGCGCATGGACAACACGCCGGCCACGTCACCCCGATCGCAGACGATCAGATGCCGGAACCCGCCACGCAGCATCACGCCGGCAGCCTCCGACAACGACCAGCCGGGATCGGCGAACACGACGTCCCGGGCGACATGATCTCCGACCAGTTCGGCATCCGGGTTCTGACCGGCCGCCACCGACGTCAGAACATCGCGTTCGGTCAGGATGGTGTACCCCTCGCCGTCGACGTCCCGCACAATGGCCGCGCCCACCTTCCGGGCTGCCATCAGCCGCGCCGCCTGACGCAGGGTGTGGTTCGGGCCGATCATGAGTACCGGACTGGTCATCCCGTCGGAAACCCGCATCACGCCTCTCCCCAGGGCTTGTGCACTTGTGAAAAAGAGCCTGACAGGAGAGAGTAGGCGCGGAATGGTCCGTTGACCAGACCGTCACCGCGAACAACGGTCCGTGGACGGAACATGGTGCAACATGGGCGGAACCCGGACGGACGGGAGCGGACTCCTCCGGTGGGTCGTCGGTCGTCCAGGCGCTGGCCCGCGCGACCGGCGGCCCACCGGGGGATGCCTGCGGAGCTCAGGACTCCTGGACGAGCTCGTTCCAGTTCTTGTAACGGTCGATCTCCCCGCGGGTCGCCTGGTGGAACAGCTCGAGCAGTTCGCGGGTGATCGGGCCAGGGCGGCCCGTCCCGACCGGACGGTCGTCGATCTCGACGATCGGCACCATCTCGGCCGCGGTCCCGGTGAAGAACGCCTCGTCCGCCAGGTACAGGTCGGTGCGGACGATGTGCTGCTCGCGGACCTCGTACCCCTGGTCCGCGGCGATCTGCATGATGGACGCCCGGGTGATGCCGCCGAGCGGCCCGTCGCTGAGCGGCGGGGTGATCAGCCTGCCCTCCGAGACGATGAAGACGTTCTCGCCCGACCCGTCGGCGACGTTCCCGTTGGGGCTGGTCAGGATGGCCTCGTCGTAACCGGCCTTGAGCGCGGCGACCTTGGCCAGCGACGAGTTGAGGTACTGCCCGGACGCCTTGGCCGCCGGCGGAATGATGTTGTTGTCGTTGCGGCGCCAGGTGGACACGGTGGCCCGGCAGCCGTTCTGCTCCGCGTCGGCGCCGAGGTAGGAGCCCCAGGGCCAGACCGCGACCATCACCTCGACCGAGGAGGGCAGCGGGTTGAGGCCCATCTCCCCGTACCCGAGGTAGATCAGCGGCCGGATGTAGCAGGCGTCGACCTTGTTGACCGCGACCGTCTCCTTGACGGCGGCGATGAGCTCGTCCTGCGTGAACGACGGCTCCATCATGTAGATCTTGGCGCTGCGGTACAGCCGCGCGATGTGGTCGGTCAGCCGGAACACGGCGCTGCCGCGGGCGGTGGGGTAGGCGCGGATGCCCTCGAAGACACCCCAGCCGTAGTGCAGCGTCGGGTTGAGCACGTGGATGCGGGCGTCGTCCCAGTCGACGAACCGGCCGCTCATCCAGATCTTCGATGTCGGTGTGATGGACACAGGTGACTCCAGGCGTATGCGACGAAGCGGGTGGGCGAGTGACGATCGTGCCGATCTTCGCCGTGGTCAGGCCCCGTCGGCTGCCGTCGTACCGGATCTACGGCCCTTCAGAGAATAGCGTTTCTCCGGCCACCCGCATCGACTCGCGCACGGACAACCACCTTCTGAGCAGGAACGACGACAGAAAGTATCAGACCGGTCGCGCGACCGCGCACGACAGGCCCGCCTGCCGGAGCGACCGGCTCAGCCGGCCCGGACAGCCCGGCCGGCCCGGACAGCTCAGCCGGCGACCCGCGCCGCCAGGTCCTCCCCGACCTCCCGCGTGGAGATCTGGTCGTGTGGGTAGCCGCCACGCGGCCGGGAACGGTCGGCCAGGGAGGCTGCGACCGCCGCCTCCACCCGGGCGGCCTCCTGAGTCCGGCCCAGATGCGCCAGCAGCATCGCGACCGACAGCACGGTGGCGGTCGGGTCGGCGATCCCCTGCCCGGCGATGTCCGGCGCGCTGCCGTGCACCGGCTCGAACATGCTCGGGTTCTTCCCGGACGGGTCGAGGTTGCCGCTGGCGGCCCGGCCGATACCGCCGGTGATCGCCGCGCCGATGTCGGTGAGGATGTCCCCGAACATGTTGTCGGTCACGACCACGTCGAAACGCCCCGGGTCCGTGACGAAGAACATCGACGCCGCGTCCACGTGCTGGTAGTCGACCTGGACGTCGCCGAACTCGGGGGCGGCCTCGGCGACCGTGCGCAGCCAGAGGTCCCCGGCGTTGGTCAGGACGTTGGTCTTGTGGACGAGGGTGAGCCGCCGCCGGGGGCGCGCCTGCGCCCGGCGGAACGCGTCCCGTACGACGCGCTCGACGCCGAAGCGGGTGTTGAGGCTCTCCTCGGTGGCCACCTCGTACGGGGTGCCGCGGCGCAGGGTGCCGCCGGCGCCCGCGTACGGGCCCTCGGTGCCCTCCCGTACCACGACCATGTCGATGGTGTGCCTGCCGGCCAGCGGCGTGGCCACGCCCGGGTAGAGCCGCACCGGGCGCAGGTTGACGTGGTGGTCGAGCTCGAAGCGCAGCCGCAGCAGCAGCCCGCGTTCGAGGATGCCGCTGGGGACCCCGGGGTCGCCGACCGCGCCGAGCAGGATCGCGTCGTGCTCGCGCAGCTCGTCGAGCACCGAGTCCGGCAGGGTCTCGCCGGTGGCGTACCAGCGGCGCGCGCCCAGGTCGTAGTCGGTGGTCTCCACCTTGGGCTCGATGACGCGCAGGACGCGCAGGCCCTCCGCGACGACCTCTGGCCCGATACCGTCCCCACCGATGACCGCAAGCCTCATGAACGCGACTGTAATCCGTCACCGCCCACTCGCGGCGCCCACCCCTGCCCGGGGGCGTGGCGGGTCTTCCCGCGGGCCTCGGTGAAGATTTTTCCGTGTGCTTCCCGCGGACACGCCCGGGAACCGCCCGGGACGGACACGGGGTGCGCGACACGCACGATGAATCGCCGATGGTGACAAAGGTCCCCGCAGGTCCTCACGTACAGTGCACCGACCACATACCACAACGGCCTCGGCAAGCAGCTTCGTAACCGGCTGGAGGCGAGCGGGCATCTCCCCCGGTCGGGCACGCGTGGCATGCGACGACACAAGGGAGTGTACGACGCATGATCGTTGAAACGACGTCACCACCGGTCCGCTCCGCCACCCACCACACGTCCGGTCCCGTCCAGGCGACCGGCCCCGCGGACGAGTGGTCCGCCGCGCTGCGCGACGCGCTGGCCGACCCGGGGCAGCCACGCATCGTCTTCCAGCCGATCGTCGATCTCCAGCGTGGCATCATCGCCGGGTACGAGGCGCTGGCGCGTTTCGGGTCGGCCGCGGCGCCCTCGCCCGACCTGTGGTTCGCCGCCGCCGAGCGCGCCGGGGTCGCCGCCCGCTTCGAGGCCAGGGTGCTGCGCGCGGCGCTGGCGGCCCGCGAACGGCTGCCACCCGACTGCTTCCTCAGCGTCAACGTCATGCCGAACCTGCTGACCACCACGGAGGTGGCCGCGGTCTGGGCCGACGCCGACCTCAGCCGGCTCGTCCTGGAGTTCAACGAGACGGTCAGCGTCGAGCGGACCCCCGGGCTGGCCGCCACCGTCCAGGCGCTGCGCGAGCGCGGCGGCCGCATCGCCATGGACGACGTCGGGTCCGGCTACGCGGGGCTGCGCCAGATCGCCAGGGTCCATCCCGACCTGGTCAAACTCGACCGGGAGCTGGTCGCCAGCGCCGACGGCGACCAGGTGCTGCGGACGCTGACCGAGCTGGTCAACGTCTTCGCCAGCAGGCTGGACGCCTGGGTGATCGCCGAGGGCATCGAACGCGACGAGGAACTGGCCGTGCTCGTCGGGCTCGGCGTCCCGCTCGGGCAGGGCTGGTACCTCGGCCGCCCCGCGCAGAGCTGGCAACGTCTCGACCCCGCGATCTCCCGGCGGATCCGGCTGCTCGCCCAGCGGACCGGGCGCGGCGAGGGGGTGGGCAGCCTGCTCGAGCAGGTACGGATCTCCGTCGGGGACGGCCGGGCGCAGCGCCGGGGCACCTCGGCGCCGGCGGCCTGGTGGCCCGGCACGCCGGCACCGCCACATCCCAGCGGTGGCGCACATCCGGGCGGTGGCGGCAGCGGCGCGGTCGTCGTCGTGAACCGGCACCACCAGCCGGTGGCGCTGCAGCTGCCCGTCTCCCCCGGCGCCGCCGCGGCCCGGCGGGTGCCGGCCAGCATGGTCGCCCGGCCCGACGAACACATCGTGGACGTGGCGCGCCGGGCGATGGGCCGCGTGCCAGCGCTGCGGTTCGACCCGGTCGTGGTGGTCACCGAGCTGGGCCGGCCGGTCGGCCTGGTCCGCATCGAACGGCTGATGCTCCGGCTGGCGGAGATGTCCGGCGGACGCCCGCGGCCACGGGAGCACGAGCGTCCACGGCCACGCGGACAGGCCCTGGAGCGGGCGGCCCCGGACCGGATCGCGGTGGAGCGGGCGGCGGCGCGCCCGGCTCCCGGGCCCGGCCTCGGGAGCGCGGCCCCAGGCCCCGAAGGCACCCCGGGCACCCGACGGCGGTGAGGCCCGGGATGCCCGGGCCTCACCGCCGGAGAGCTTCGGACGGCCGGGGCCCTCAGGTACCCGCGGCGGCCTGGATGCCCGGGACGATCGGCTGCTCCCGCGCGGCCCGGTTGACCGCGCTCACCACCGCGCGCAGGGACGCGGTGACGATGTTCGGGTCGATCCCCACGCCCCAGAACACCCTGTCCCCCACCGCGACCTCGAGGTAGGCCGCGGCCCGCGCGTCCGCGCCCGAGCCCAGGGCGTGCTCGTGGTAGTCGAGGACGCGTACCTCGACGTCCCGGGTGCGCAGCGCGGCGACGAACGCGTCGATCGGCCCGTTGCCGGTGCCGCTGATGACCTCCTCACCGCCGTGGATGCGCACCGAGACCCGGACCTCGTCGCGTTCCCCGTGCGCGGCGGTGGTCCGGGAGCCGAGCAGCTCCAGCGGGGCGTCGGAGGCGGCGGCGGTCAGGAAGTACTCCCGGGAGAAGATCTCCCACAGCTCCTCGCCGGTCACCTCGCCACCGATGTCGTCGGTGTGGCGCTGCACGGCGTGGGAGAACTCGATCTGCAGCCGGCGGGGCAGGTCCAGGGAGTGCTCCGCCTTCAGCAGGTAGGCGACGCCGCCCTTGCCCGACTGGCTGTTCACCCGGATCACGGCCTCGTAGGAGCGGCCGACGTCTTTGGGGTCGATGGGCAGGTAGGGCACCTCCCACAGCCGCTGCCCGGTCCGTTCCATCGCCTCGAAGCCCTTCTTGATGGCGTCCTGGTGGGAGCCGGAGAAGGCGGTGTAGACGAGGTCGCCGCCGTAGGGGTGCCGGGGGTGCACCGGGAGCTGGTTGCAGTGCTCCACGGTCCGGCGGATCTCGTCGATGTCGCCGAAGTCGATCTCCGGGTCGATGCCCTGGGAGAACAGGTTCATCCCCAGGGTGACCAGGCAGACGTTGCCGGTGCGCTCGCCGTTGCCGAACAGGCATCCCTCGACCCGGTCGGCGCCCGCCAGCACCCCGAGCTCCGCGGCGGCCACGGCACAGCCGCGGTCGTTGTGCGGGTGCAGGGAGAGCACGACCGCGTCCCGCCGGGTCAGGCTGCGTGACATCCACTCGATCTGGTCGGCGTAGACGTTGGGCGTGGACATCTCCACGGTCGCCGGCAGGTTCAGCACGACCGGCCGGTCCGCGGTGGGCTGCCAGACGTCCATGACCGCCTCGCAGACCTCCAGGGCGTAGCCCAGCTCGGTCCCGGTGAACGACTCCGGGCTGTACTGCCAGCGGACGTCGGTGCCCGCCAGCAGCTTCTCCGCGTACCGGGCGCACCACTGCGCGCCCTGGACGGCGATGTCGGTGACGCCGGCCCGGTCGAGCCCGAACACCACCCGGCGCTGCAGCGTCGACGTCGAGTTGTACAGGTGCACCAGCGCGTTCGGCGCGCCGACGAGCGCGCGGACCGTGCGTTCGATCAGCTCCTCCCGGGCCTGGGTGAGCACCTGGATGGTGACGTCGTCGGGGATGTGCCCGCCCTCGACGAGCTGCCGGATGAAGTCGAAGTCCGTCTGGCTGGCGGCGGGGAAGCCGACCTCGATCTCCTTGTAGCCCATCCGCACCAGCAGCTGGAACATCTGCGTCTTGCGCGCCGGGGTCATCGGGTCGATCAGCGCCTGGTTGCCGTCGCGCAGGTCCACGCTGCACCACCGGGGCGCGCGGGTGATCGTCCGGTTCGGCCAGGCCCGGTCGGGGAGGTCGACCGGGACGAACGGCCGGTACTTGTCGACGGGCATGCCGGAAGGCTGCTGTACGCCGGGAAACTGCCGTGGGGTGGTCACCGCTTCTACCGCTCCTGCTTCGGGAGAGAACCTGTGGCGGCCAGCGCGCACCAACAACCCCCGCGACGAGGAAGCCGGCCTGTCTCAGGCCTCGCCGCGGCAACTAAGAAGCAGAAGCGTGCGCATACTGCGGCGAGCTTACTACCCGACGGCTCACGGCGTCCGCCACACCGCCCGGCAAAGCCGTCCGCCGCGCTGCCCGAGGTGCGCTATCTGACAGGCGCTATCTGACAGGCGCTGCCCGACGGGCACCGCCCGACGGGCCGGCGAGATCAGGTCGGCAGGCCCACGGCCGGCGCCGGGCCGACCCGCGGCCGTAGATCGTCGGCGCGCACGGTACACACCAGCGCGTGGGTGCCGGCCTGCCAGGCGCTCTCCTCCGGGTAGATCGAGGCGATCCTCAGGCCGGGGACGCCACCGGCGTCGCCGAAGAGGGCGCGCGCGGCCGCCACACAGTCCCTCGCGGTGGCGGCGTCCAGCGCCGGGCGGCCCGGCCAGCCGGGGAAGGGCGCGGCCAGGTCGACCACCCCCGTCACCTGGTCGAGGTGCGGCTGGTCGCAGCCCACCTTGGCGGGGGTGGCCTCGCGTGCCGAATCCGGCGCCCACAGCAGGCAGTCCCCCGGCCGTAGCCCGCTGAGCAGGGTGGGCTCGAGCACGAACCGCTGCGCCCGGGCGGAGAGCACGGCCGGGCTCGTCGCCGGCGGGCCGGCGGCCGCCGGCGGGCCGCCGGGAGCGGGCTCGTGCATCCGGACCGGGGTGCCGGCCGAGGGCGCCGGGGCGGACACCACCGCCGTGCGCGGGTTGTTACGGAGCAGGAAGAGACCAAGGCCCGCCATCCCGGCGAGCAGGGTCAGGAACGCCACCAGCCGGGTGGTGCGACGGCGGCGCGGGGAGCCCGGCGCCCACATCCAGCGGTAGAACACCCGCTGCCCCTTCGACCGGACGGGCTCCACCCGGCAGCGGCCGCGCGCGGCCTCGCCGGAGGCTGCCACCCGTTCATCGGCTGACGGCTCGATGAAGCGCGCGGAGCGCACGAAAGTGTCATCGAGGCGCAACCCCTCGAACGGGTCCCGACCGTCCCGAGCCATGGCTTTCACGGTAAACCCAGGGACTCGTTTCCCACACCGTGGCCACTGAACCAGGGGGCAGGTCACCACGGCCCGTGGCACACCGCGGTGGACCGCGGTGACCGGGCCGTCCGGCCTCGGTGAGGAGCCGGCCGGAGGGCCCGGTCACCGGTTCCCCGTCAGCTCCTCACCGGCCGGTCGGCTCCTCACCGGCCGGTCGGCCCCTCACCGGCCGGTCACTGGCTGTGGAGGCTGACCGACCGGGCCGCCGACGCTCCGATGATCTTGGCGATCTCGCTCAGGACGTCCGCGGGCACCGCGTCGTCGAGCGAGAGCGACATCAGCGCCTCGCCGCCGGCCTTGCGACGGCTGACCTGCGCGCCGGCAATGTTGATCTGGGCCTCGCCCAGCAGCGCGCCGACCGCGCCGACCACCCCCGGACGGTCCTCGTACCGGAAGAAGGCCAGGTGCGCCTGGGGTCGGATGTCCACCTCGAAGTCGTCGATCGCGGTGACCTTCTCGACCTGCCGGGGGCCGGTCAGCGTGCCGCTCACCGACACCGGCGTCCCGTCCGCGAGCACACCGCGGATGGTGACGAGGTTGCGGTAGTCGGGGCTGTCCTCGAACGTCTCCAGCGCGACGTCGACGCCCCGGCCCTTCGCGAGCAGCGGCGCGTTGACGTAGGTGACCGGCTCCTCGATCACGTCGGTGAACACGCCCTTGAGCGCGGCGAGCTGCAGCACCGACACATCATGGGCGACGATCTCGCCGCGGACCTCGACGGTGATCGCGGCGGCGAGGCCGCCGGCGAGGCCGGTGAACAGCTGGCCGAGCTTCTCCGCGAGCGGCAGCCCCGGGCGGACGTCCTCGGCCACCACCCCGCCCGCCTGCACGTTCACCGCGTCCGGGACGAACTCGCCGCGCAGCGCCAGGCGCACCGACCGGGCCACCGCGACCCCGGCCTTCTCCTGCGCCTCCGCGGTGGACGCCCCCAGGTGCGGGGTGACCACCACGTTGTCCAGCTCGAACAGGGGTGAGGAGGTGGTCGGCTCGGTGGCGAACACGTCGATGCCGGCGCCGCCCACCCGGCCGTCGCGGACCGCGTCGGCGAGGGCCGCCTCGTCGACGAGCCCGCCCCGGGCGTCGTTGACGATGATCACGCCCGGTTTGACCCGCTCGAGCTCGTCCCGGCCGATGAGGCCGATCGTCTCCGGCGTCTTGGGCAGGTGGATCGTGATGACGTCGCTGATCCGCAGCAGCTCGTCGAGGTCGACCAGGCGCACCCCCAGCTGGGCGGCGCGGCCCACCGAGACGTAGGGGTCATAGGCGACGATCTTCATGCCGAAGGCGGCCAGCCGCTGCGCGACCAGCAGGCCGATGCGCCCGAGGCCCACCACGCCCGCGGTCTTGTCCGCGAGCTCGACGCCGACGTACTTCGAGCGCTTCCACTCACCGCCGCGCAGCGCGGCGGTGGCCGCCGGGATGCGGCGGGCCACCGCCGTCAGCAGCGCGACGGCGTGCTCGGCGGCGCTGACGATGTTCGACAGCGGGGCGTTGACGACCATCACACCGCGGGTGGTGGCGGTGGCGACGTCGACGTTGTCCAGCCCGATCCCCGCCCGGGCGACGACCTTGAGCGAACGGGCGGCGGTGAGCACCTCCGCGTCCACCCTGGTCGCGCTGCGCACGATCAGGGCGTCCGCCTCGGGGATCGCGCCCAGCAGGGCGGCCCGGTCGGTCCCGTCGAGATGGCGGACCTCGAACTCGCCGGACAGCAGTTCCAGCCCGGCCGGCGACAGCTCCTCGGCAACCAGGACGACGGGCACGGTAAGGCTCCTTGGGAAGACAGCGGATCAGACGGACAGCGGACGGGACAGCAGACAAAAACCAGCAATGATAACAACAAGCAATAAAAAGAACACTCGAAGTCACATAGCCGGGAAGTTACAGGCGCCGCCCAGCGTACCCACCGCAAGGCGCTGTCGGTGCTCCGGCGCCGTACCGGGCCGGCCCGCCGGCGGAAATCGCCGGCGGGCCGGCCCGCCGCAGCGGGCCCGGCCCGACCGTCCGTATCCGCGCCCCGGCCCCGTCCCCGGT